>JBGSUP010000322.1:0-3682 GCA_041753485.1 Akkermansiaceae bacterium | reverse complement strand
GTTTCCAGACGGCGTCATCTTCCCATGGGTCGTCTGCGGGGAGGGGCTTGCGGTTCATGGCGGAGAGTGGATGGACTAAGGCAAAAACCCCGTGCTCCGGGCAAAGTTGCGGCTTGCAGGTGCTTTAGGCGTTGAGCCCGATGCACCGGACCGCAGGGAAGATGCAGACCGCCCGCATCGTTGGCAAGTGCGCGGTTGAACTCGCCCGCTACCAGCAGGCGTCGCGGATCGTCGAAAGCCGTATGAGCCGAGGAAAAATCTACACCGTGCTTCCCCAAGTCTGCCGCCTCTTTTGCCGCATCCCCTTCAAATTCCATGCCGCACCATCCATTGTCAAGATCCACCCGCAACACCGATGGCACCTGGCTCCCCGATGCCACCGATCTCGCTATCAGCAAGGACCTGACCAACCGCGACAAGGATGCGCGGGATCACGGGTGTCCGGTTAAATTCAATTCGAGTCACTAGAAAAAATGACGCGTGTTTCCCATGGCCCTTGGCGGACCAGCGGAGTCTGCGGCAGCCACCGGAACTGGGAATAATGCCGCCGACATCGGTTGATTGGAAAGGGATCCGTGTTGGAAGGCGGGGACTGCCACCATTTCCAGCTACTTGGGGACTAGGCCTGCAAACAACAGCCGCCATGTCGGCCAGTCGTGGCCGCCGGCGATCCATTTTTGCTCCTTGGATCCGAGGAATTCCCGAGCGAACAATCGGTTTGAAGCGGCAAGCTTATCCCCGGTGCCACAGCCCAGCAGCACCTTCGTCGGGCCGCCCTTCACCAACCGATTTTCCCGGAGCTCAAGCCAAAGTTTCCGGCTGAAATCACTCTCCGCCAGCGGACCGGGCTGCCATTTCATCAAACCACCAGACGCCTCGATTTCCTGCAACACGTCCTCCTCACCCAGAAACGGCGAGAGTAAAATCAGCTCATTCACTTGCTCCGGATACTCCGCGTCGTATATCAGCGCGCCGAGTCCGCCCATCGAGATGCCGACGATCCGCACGTTTTTCACCCCCGAGCGGCGTGCCGGATCGATGACATCCTCATGTAGCCGCCTCGCCATGCTCCGGTTTTTGTAATAGCCGAGATGCAAATCCGCAGCGATCAATCGCGCGTCCGGCCAGCGCTTGCGGGCGATTTCAAAAAATCCCTCCCGCTGGAATTCCTCCACCCGACTCCAGCGTCCGGGAAGAAAAACGACGAGTTCCGCGCCATTCGCCTCGCCGCGTGCGAGTGTCGCCACCGGGGACGGCGTCGCCCTGGGAAACAACCCGCAAGACGGAAGCATGACAAGAAGAGTTGCGAACATACGCTTCATGCAGCCAGTGTGCACGCGACTTGGACGTCGGCACGGGAAATCTCGCGGTAACTGTCGAGAAGCAGGATGCGGTCGTCAGCAGTCATGCAGCAGTAAATCACCGGTGCGCAGGTTCGATTTCCGCACGGAAACGAAACGAGTCGCGTGGGAAACCCGCTCACTGCCGCATGAAACTCTCCTCAAACGGCGGCTCGGCGGACAGCGCGCGCTCGGCCAACAACACCGGCTGAAGCACTCCTTCCTCCAATTGAAAGCGCATGGTGCCGGCCACTTTCACCCAACCGTTTTCAGGCAGGTCGGGCGGGGTTTGACCAAACTCGAGCACGATCGGAATCGCACGGCTGTCTGCGGCGCAGCAGGTGATGAAAAGCCGATAGAGGCGCTTGCGCGTGCCGTTCGGGTTGCGCGTTTTCTCCTCGATCCAGCGGCCTTCGGTCTCGATCCTGAGCCCGTCGATGGCCGCCTGCAGCTCGCGGTCGCCGGTGGCGAAGAACAATTCCATGAGGCTGAATTCATAAAAGCCGTCCGGGGTTTTCCGGTGGCTTTGTTCGATCATCTCGCGGGTGAGCGGCGGCATCGCCGAGGCGAGAAACGAGGTGTTCATGTCCGCCGGCGAGTCATAGAGGCCCTTGCGCGCCAGTGCGGCGGCGGAGTATTCATCCCTGGTCCAGGCCACCGAGCACAGCACCGGCACCACCATCAGCAGCAACGCCGCCAAGGGATGGATGTCACTGGTTTCATGGTCGTGGGAATCCGCTTCATCGCCATGATCATGGCCGCAATCGGATGACTGTCCGGCAGTGAGCAGGTTGAAGAGGCCGAGCACCGCGAGCCCGAGCCCGCCAGCAAAGGCGATCGGCCGGAAATCCGGCGCGAGGTATTTGTTGATGCGGCCGCTGGCGTGGAAATACAGCAGCACCCCGCTCCAGACGAGCACGGCCAGGGAAAACAAAATGCGCCGGAGCTTCGGGTTCATTTGACTTGGAAAAGCAGGTGTTGCCAGAAAATGGTGATCCCGCCGATGGCGAGGAACAACCCGATGCCCAGCGCGATGATGAAGTTTTTGCGCATCACGGTCTGATAGAGGAAAATCAGTTTCACATCCATCATCGGCCCGAAGGTGAGGAATGCGAGTTTCGCGCCCCAGGAAAACTTGTCGAGGGTGGCGGCGATGAAGGCATCCGAGGTGCTGCACAGGCTCAGGATGAAGGCCAGCGCCATCAGCGCCGCGGGCGCACCCACCGGATTGCTCGCCAGGCCATCGAGCCATTCCGCCCCGGGCGCGATGCCGGTGTTGAACAGGGCGGTGATGGAGACTCCGATGGCGAAATACACACCCACATCCACGAAGTCCTTCAGCGCCGAGCGAAACGCCGCGACCAGGCGGTTGTCCTGATAGGCCTGTAGCGGCGGTCCGTGACCGTCGCACGGCTCATGATCATGCCCGCAGCATTCGCCGTGCTCGTGGCCATGTTCATGCCCGTGTCGGTGCTCCGGTTCATCGAGCGACTTCACGAGTTTCTCCTTCAGCACCATCGCCAGCGGCAAGCGGGAAACGATCAGGCCCACGGCCACCGCGATGAGAAAGCCGAGGAGCAGGCGCGAGCTGGTCATCATCGCCGCGCTCTGGCCCTGGAATGCCTTCCAGGTGCTCAACGCAGTGATCGGGTTCACGATCGGCGCGGCGAGCATGTAGGTGATCGCGCAGGAAACAGGCAGGCCTTTTTTCACCAAACGGCGGATGACCGGCACCACCGCGCACTCGCAGACCGGAAACACCGCGCCCAACAGCCCGGCCGCGACCACCGCGAGCTTGCGGTTTTTCGGCAGGAAACGGTCCATCGTGCCGGCCGGCAGATAGATGTCGATGAAGCCGCTCGCCAGGGTGCCCAGCAGGATGAACGGAGCCCCCTCGAAGAGAATGCTCAGAAACGCGAGCGCGAAGTCCTGCTGGGAGTCGGGCGACATTGAGGCGAGCAAAACCCGGCAGCCAGGCCCTGTCAACCGCCCCGCGGCGCGAGCCACCCGCATCGGGTGTTTGTTCCACCCGGGATGGGGAAGAGAGTCTTTGGAATGGCACGGGAAATGCCTCGATGTCCCGCCCTGAATTCGATCAAGAGCTTGCGGATGTGATGGCATTGCCACCCTCTGAATCCCGGCTTGCGGGAGACTGTCCGGTGGCTCATGTTCCCGCGCCATTCCAACTCCAGCATGCACTCTTCGAAAGTTTCCCCGAGGTTTTTCGTTTTCACCGCAACCCTTCTCTTGATCGGCATCGCGGCTTTCCAATGGGACTTCAGCGGTGAAACTCCGGCCCCGGCAAAGCATGTGGAATCCCCGCCGATCGCGCCCGCGCCCTC
>JBGSUP010000321.1:0-2560 GCA_041753485.1 Akkermansiaceae bacterium | reverse complement strand
GCCGGCTGGTCGGCGGATGAGCTCCACGATGCGGCCTTGGTCGTTGGCACCAGCCGCGGCAATGCGGCCGGCTGGCTGGGTCCCTGGCCCGGGCGGCGGCCGTTCAGGTTGATGGCGGCAAGCAATACGATCCACAGCGAGCCGGCATCCGCCATTAGCATCGAGTTTGGCATCACCGGCCCGAATCATGTGTTGGCCAGCGGTTGCGCGGCCGGGCTGGATGCCATCGGTATCGCGATGATGCTCGTCCGCTGCGGAGTCGCGCCACGGGCGCTTGCGGTTGCGGTGGATCTGCCACTGGTGCCCTTGCTGTTGGATAACTATGCCGCGTCGGGAATCCTTTCCAGCAGCATGAGGGCGGATCCGTATCGTCCGGGAACCTCGGGTTTCGTGCCGGCCGAGGGAGCCGCGGCCATGGCCATCGGCTGGGTTCCCGGAAATCATCCGCAGCTTGCGCATTATGGATGCAATTCGGATGCCAGCGATCCGGTGGGCATTCCCAAAGACGGCGGGCGCACTCCGGATTTGTTCGCGGGTTTGCTTGATCGGCCCCTGGCGGTTTGTCCGCATGCGACCGGCACCGCCGTCCAGGCCGCCGCCGATCCCGCGGCGCTCGCAAGGAGCTTCCCGGGTGTGAAGCCGTCGCTGCATCTTCTGAAACCCTTCCTCGGTCATACCATCGGCGCGAGTGGCATGCTTGAAAGCGTGGTTCTCGCGGCTTTTCTGCGAACCGGCCTTCTCCCTCCGAACGTGCCGGGCTTGCATGCGCCTCCGGGATTCGATCTTCCTGACCGACCGCTTGCCGCCGCCGGGCCGGTGGCAAAGCTGTCGCATGGCATGGGTGGTCACAACGCGCTGCTTGTCATCACGCCGCCATGAGTATTCTATCAACAGGCATTCTGCCGCTTGCGGCCGTGAGACAGTTGTCCGGAGGTGGGTTTACTGGCGATTGGCTGCCTGCCGCGCGAGCCGAACCGGCGGTGCCGCGCGGTGAGTTCGATTCCGGCACTGCCGCCGAATCCATCATGGATTAAATTGTTAGATAGAGTGGCAACTCGGTCGGAGAAACGAAAAGCGGCTGGCTGCCCGGCGGCCCAGCGGATGCAGCGGGTTCATGGGATATCATGTCCGGGAATCATCCGTTTTCGGAATTGTCATGAGCGCTTGCAGATTCGCCGCGGTAATGTCGTTTGAAATGCATAAATTATGCTTGCGGAGGCGGCGGTGCTTGGTTACTCCGCAGGCGTCATGAGTACCAAACCAAAAAAAGCACCCGCAACGGGAATCCGCTATACTGACGCGCAGAAAAAGGAAGTCGTCAGCTTTGTCGCCCAGTATAACTCGGCCAACGGCCGTGGTGGCCAGAGCGCCGCCGCCAAAAAGTTCAAAGTCACCCCGCTCACCATCTCGGCATGGTTGAAGTCCGCCGGAGCCAAACCTCCAGGCAAGAAGATCAAAAAGGCGGCCAAACCGGTGAAGGCGCGCAAGGCCGGTAAGAGCAAGAAGGGCATCCGCTACACTCCCGAGAAGAAACAGGAAGTCGTGGACTTCGTCTCCTCTTACAACGCCGCCAATGGCCGTGGTGGTCAAAGCCAGGCCGCGAAGAAATTCGCCCTCTCCGTCCTCACCGTCTCCGCATGGCTCAAAGCCGCCGGCAAGAAAAAGGGCGCAAAAGCCGCCAGGAAGGCCGCAGTGAAAGCCCCGAAGGTCAAGAAGACCGCGAAGTCATCCAAGGGCCTGAGCGAACTCGAAGCCCTCAAGGCCGCGATCCGCAAGCTGGTCGGCTGATCCGGAAATCACCTCAAACCCAAACCCTGAAGCCGCTCCCGCAAGGGCGCGGCTTTTTCCATGCATTCACCAGACCACTCCGGTGGTCATGTCCATCCATTGCATGGCCTCACCCTCGAACACAAAGCGGCCATGGAAGGTGGTTTCCTCCAACAGGAGCGGCAGCCAGTGGCGGTCGTCCTCCCACATCCGCTGATAGGGGATGGCATCCACCGGTGTCCAGACCGGCAACGCCTCGTCGGTTTCGGCAGGCTCGCCTTGATGGTTGTCCGCCCGATAGACATGGCACAGGATGTCAGGGCAGTCGGACATGGCGAACCACAACTCGCCGATCTTGCGCGGGGTGGAGGGCGTGATGAGCAGTTCCTCCTGGGTCTCCCGGATCACCGATTGCAGCGGCGTTTCACCGGGATCGATCTTGCCGCCGGGGCCATTGATCTTTCCGGCACCGAGACCGCGCTTTTTCTCGATGAGCAGAATCCGCCCATCCTTCACAATGAACATCAGCGTGGCATGGATTTCACCCTGCCAGGCAGTCCAGTCGATCGGTGAGGATGGCATCTTCATCTCGCGGAATTTCAGCTTTTACCTTCATAGGCCTCCACGCTGTCGCAGGTGCAGACGAGGTTGCGGTCGCCATGCACGTTGTCGATGCGGCCGACGGAGGGCCAGAACTTGTGCTGGCGCAGACAGGGCAGGGGATAGGCGGCCTGCTCGCGGCTGTAGGCATGCGGCCACTCGTTAGCGCAGATGGTTTCCGCCGGATGCGGGG
>JBGSUP010000320.1:0-6025 GCA_041753485.1 Akkermansiaceae bacterium | reverse complement strand
CCGGATGTTCTTCGGCGTGGCTTCCACCAGCTCGTCGATGTCGATGTATTCGATGGCGCGTTCGAGCGAGAATCTAACTGGCGGCGTGAGCTTGGAGGTCTTGTCCTTGCCGGACGAGCGCATGTTGTCGAGGTGTTTCTCCTTCACCGGGTTCACCGGCAGGTCACCGACGCGCGGGTTCTCGCCGACAAGCATGCCGCCGTAAACCGCATCGCCGGGAGCGACGAAGAGGACGCCGCGTTCTTCAAGCATTTGCAGCGAGTAGGGCGTGGCCGTTCCGGAATCCATCGAAACGAGGGTGCCGGTGGTGCGGTTCTGGATTTCCCCGGCATGCGGCGCATATTCCTTGAACAAGTGGCTCATGATACCGTGGCCGGATGTTAGATTCACCAGTTCGGTTTCGAAACCGATCAGGCCGCGGGTCGGGATGACGGCCTGGATGAAGGTGCGGCCGGATGGCTCGGTGTCCATGTGCTCCATCACGCCCTTGCGGTTCATCATGATCTTGAGAATGCCCTGGGTGTAGTCGCCGGGAGCCTCGACGTAGAGGGTCTCGAACGGTTCGAGAAGTTTGCCCGCATCGTCGCGGCGGAAAATCACCACCGGCCGGGAAACCAGCACCTCGAATCCCTCGCGGCGCATTTGTTCGACCAATACGGCGATCTGCATGGCACCGCGGGCGGAGACATTGAACACACCTGACAGATCGGTGTCCTCCACGGTGATCGAGATGTTGGTTTTTAACTCGCGCATCAGGCGGTCGCGGATGGCGCGGGAGGTGACATGTTTGCCTTCCTTGCCGGCAAGCGGGCCGTCGTTGATGGAGAACTGCATCGAAACGGTCGGCGGATCGATGGCGACGAAGGGCAGCGCTTCCATATCACCGCTGGCGGCGAGGGTTTCGCCGATGTCGATGTTTTCAATGCCGGCGGCGATGCCGACGATGCCGCCCGCGCCGCAACCTTCGGAGTCGGCGGTGGCGAGACCGGAGTAGGTGAAGGTCTTCATGACCTTCGATTGTTGTTTGGTGCCGTCCTTGCGGAGCAGCCAGATGGTGTCGCCCTTGGTGACGCTGCCGCCGAGCACCTTGCCGATGGCGACGCGGCCGACGTAGTCGTCCCACTCGATGTTGGAGACGAGCATGTGGAACGGGGGCTTCCGGATCGGCTTTCGGCTCGGGGATGTGTTTGTCGATTTTTTCGAGCAGCGGGATGCAGTCTTTCCGCTCGTCGTCCGGATGGTTCATGAAGTAGCCGTCGCGGGCGGAGCCGTAGCAGAACGGGGCGTTGAATTGCTCCTCGTCGGCATCGAGGTCGAGGAAGAGTTCGAGCACTTGGTCGTGCACCTTGAGCGGATCGGCGAGCGGGCGGTCGATCTTGTTGATGACGACGATCGGCTTGAGGCCTTCCTGCATCGCCTTGCGCAGCACGAAGCGGGTTTGCGCCTGCGGGCCGCCGGAGGCATCCACGACGAGCAGCACGCCATCGACCATTTTCATGACGCGCTCCACTTCGGCGCCGAAGTCGGCGTGGCCTGGAGTATCGACGATGTTGATGGTATAGCCCTCCCAATGGATGGCGGTGTTCTTGGCCTTGATGGTGATGCCTTTCTCGCGTTCGAGATCCATCGAATCCATCGCGCGTTCGGTATGTGCCTGGTTGTCACGATAGGTGCCGCCGGCCGACAGCAGTTGGTCCACGAGCGTGGTTTTGCCATGGTCAACGTGGGCAATGATGGCGAGATTGCGGATCTTCAGGGACATGATGATGGGATGTGGCGGCGGTCGGTGAGCGGCGGGGGGGCGGGGCTATGGCGGGTTTTTCCCCCGGTGGCAAGGCGCGATTCGGATTTTGCCCTGGGATGCGGTGCCTTGAAGTGTTCAATCGGCCCGCAAGCGCACGAAGATCCCGGTCGGTGTGCCCTGCGTCACGCTGGCCGTGACACGCCTCCAGCCCAGCGGGTGTGCCTCGTCGGTGACCACTTCCGGGAGGATCGCGACGCCCACGCCTTCCACGACCGCTCCGGCGGCATGCCACTGCACGAGATCCGCGGACCATTCGTAGGAACCGAACACATCGGAAGCCGGATTCGCGGCGATGCGGTGGTAAAACACCAGGTTGCCGCTTGCGGAGGAAACGTCCACCAAGCCGGGGTTCCACTGTGCCGGTGAACTCCCTAACAGGTTTTCAATAGCGTTGGCCAGGCCGTCGCCATCGAAGTCATCACGACGGCCGTCGAGTTCCCCGACTTCCGGATAAGCGCCGATCCAGGCGGCGAAATCCCCGGCTGCGGTGCCTTGGAGGGTGAGGGTGAAAGTTTGGGAAACCACCTCGTTCTGCGGATTGTAGCGCTCGATGACGATCAGGTAATCGCCGGCCGGATTGCTGGTGGAAACGATGCCGGAAAGCAGGCCGCTGTCCGGATCAAGTGCCAGGCCGACCGGCAGCACGCTGCCGGCACCGAGGCGGAACAACGCGGGATTGCCGAAGCCGCCGCTGCGGAGTTGCGCCACGAAACCGGCATTGGCGGGCGTGTTGCCGGAACCCGGGGTCACGCCTTCGATTGTCACTTCGTCATCGGTGACGGTCACGTCGAACACGCCAGTGCCGTAGCCAAGTGCGCTGGCGGTGATGGAAACGACCTGCGGACCATCAGCAACCGCATCGTCCACCGCAGCGACGACAAAACTGGCGCTGGTTTGGCCGGTGGGAATCGTCACTGTGGACGGCACGCCCAGTTCGGAGGAATCCGGGTTGGCGAGGGAAACAATCAGGTCCCCCACGACAGCCGCGGCCACGCTGACCGTGCCGTTGGCGGCGTTTGCTCCGGCGCTTTCCACAAAGGACGCGGGGGAAATGGTCAGCGTGAGCGCTGACGAGCTTGTCGTATGACTGCCTAGTCCGGAAAAATCATCCTGATTGTATTGAAGCCATTCGACGGAGGGATTGAAGGCATCATTTGCAACGATATCTCCTTGGATCACGGAAGGTTTGCGGCGAAGCGTCTTGTCCAGTGTCGAGACACCTCCACCGGTCCACGCGGATCCGGGATCGTTTCCGACCTGGCCGAAAGCATCCACGATGCTGGTTCCTTTTTTCAGGACGATGGCGTCATCGCCGTTAAAGGCCAGGCTGTTCGAAGCCTGTTGCGCAGTGATGGCGGTGGCCTGATCATATTTGATGACAAAGGTGCCGCCAGCCGGAACCGTTCCTGTTAGAGTGACGCTGTTTACCACGGCACTGCTGCCGTTGGTGTAGATATCGACTTTGTAACCGGCAGTGGCCAAATTCACCGCAATGCCGGATGGGTTATATAACTCCAGCGCCTTGTTGTTTCCACTGCCTTCGACATACTCCGAAATGAAAAGGTCGCCCGCGGCCTTGGTGAGAAGCGCCCGTGCGCTGGTGGAGGTGGTGGTCTGCCAATTCGTGGCAAGGTTTGCGCCCTGGTCGTCACTGCCGGTGTAGAATGCCGCTGTGCCGGAGCCGACGGAGCCGACATTCGGGCTGGCGGCGGTGCTGTTGCCGTAGGCGATTTCGTGGACCGGGTTGGAATCGGCATCGCTGAGGAAAATCGAGTCGCCGGAGTTTCCCAGCGGCAGCCATGGGTCGGATGTGCCATCGAAGAAAGCCGGATTGGTGCTGGAGAGGACCATGCGGCCGTCGGATGGGTCGGTGTCATCGGCGGGCAGCAGCGGATCCTTGGTGGTGCCGCCGTTGTAAATGACGATGAGCGTGCCTGCGGGGATCGCATCCCAGACCGGATCTTGGCGCAACACGAGCTTGCTTCCCGCAGTGTCCTGAATGTCCCAGAAGGCGAGACTGCCGGACTGGAGGGTGAGGATTTCGATCCATTCGGAATTCGAGCCGACTGGGCCTTGGCTGAATTCATGGATGATCGCCTGGCGGGTGAGGGTGGAGCCGCCGCCGCGCAGGACAAGGCCGCTGTCATGGCTGAACGGAGCGCCGAGGTCCGCCGAGGCGGGCGGGCGATTGAGCAGGTTGGTGGCGGTGGTGGTGAAGGGTGCGCTGGTGTTTGTGCCGTCCGAAACCCTCACCACGCAGCGCCAGAGTTTTCCGGCAAGATCGGGTGCGGGAGCGAGACTTGCGGTGTTGGCCCCGGAAACATCAACGAAAGTCGCGCCGTCGGTGCTGGCCTGCCATTGATAACTGTTCGTGAGACTCTCGTTTTCCGGATCGCTGGCGGTGACCGATGCCACGGCCAGTCCCTCGTCGGCAAAGCCTTGCGACCCTGCGCCAAGCGCGGCTGTGGTGATGAGCGGCGTCTGGTTGACCACCGAGATCGAAATCGAAGCGGAGGTGGCGTCCGCCCCCTCGTTATCGGTCGCGCGGGCGGCGAGCGTGTGACTGCCAAGGACCGGGGAAACCGAAAACTCATAGGGCGCGGTGGTATCCGTGGCCACCACGCTGCCATTTTGCAACAGCTCGATCCGGGCAACCGTGCCGGGCGAGCCGTCGATGGTCAGGTCCGAGGCATTGGCCGTGACATTGACGGTGGCACCGGGGCTGAAGACCGCGCCGTTAGATGGTGAGGTGATTTGCACCAGCGGTGCCGGATTGACCGGATCGCCCGGCGTCCCGAACACCTTGAGCTCGGCGGCGGTAAGGGTGCCACCGGTCGAGTTGCCGCTGGTGCTGCGGTCTGCGATTTTCAACAACCAGGTGCCGGCCGAAAGCTCGCCCCAGTGCCTGACGGATGAGAAGGTCCAGTCGGAATAGTCATCATTGCTGTCGCCGCGCACCCCGGCGAGGCGGCTGGTCATGCCGCTGGGCGAGGTGAGGGTGATTTCCAGATTGCCACGCGCGGTGTGGGAAATGCTGAGGCGCACGGTGACGTGCTCGGCACGCAGGTTGGAGGTGGTTAGATTGAAACTGCGGGTGATGCCGGTGGCGTTGTTGTCCGGGATGGCGACCGGCAGGCCGGACTGGGCGAGCACAGCGGATTGTTGGTTTGTTAGATTATTCCAGCCGCTGGCAAGCGTGACGGCGGCGGTGGCATCGATGAGGCCGGCACCGAAGTTGTGATTGAAGGGGATGCCCGCGCCGTTGGTGGTCCAATCCGAGTCGGATGGTTTGATTTTGAAAGCCGAGCGGATCAGGATTTCCTGCACATCGCGCCAGCCGAGGTTCGGGTTTTTTTCCAGCATCAGGGCGACGACGCCGGCGGCGGTGGGCGTGGCCGACGAGGTGCCGCCGAAGTTGTTGGTGTAGTTTCCGCTGCTGTAGCCGACCGAGCCGCTGCGGTCGGTGGTGGTGATGCCGGTGCCGCCGTTGGAGGGCGCGACCACGACGATGTTGGCACCGGGCTCGCTGTAGGAGGCGCGGTTGCCGTTGCTGTCGCTGGCACCGATGGCGACAGTGTGGATGGAGTTTGCGTAGCCGTCGTAGTTCGAGTTGTCCGAAACGGTGCCGCCATTGCCGCCGGCCCAGAGGATGATGGTGCCCAGCCCACCACGGCCGCTGGTGGTGGCGCTCTGCAACGCGGTGGCGGTTAGAACGCCGGGACCTTCAAGGACCGAGCCGGTATCGCTGGGTCCCCAACTGTTGCTTTTGATCTGGATGATGTCGTTTCTCCAGGCAAACGCCTGCGCCTCCTGGGCATCGGTGACGGAGGCGGCGATCAGACGCAGTCCGACGAGCGTGCCCCCGGGAGCGGTGCCGGAGACGCCGATGGTGTTGTTGCCGCGGGCGGCGGCATTTCCCGCGCAGGCGGTGCCGTGGTCGTCGCCGGTGCCGGGGTTTGGAGTGTCATCATTGCCGTTCCAGTCATTGTCATTGGCGGTGTCGATGTTGCCGGCAAAATCCTCATGGGCGGTATCGATGCCGTCATCGATGATTCCGATGCGGATGCCGCTGCCACGGATGCCGCTGGCCGGGTAGTTCCATGCGGACTCCACATTGACGTGGGTGCGGGTGGAGTTGGTGTTTTTCAGGTGCCATTGCTGGGCGATGAGCGAGTCATTCGGCATGGCACGCTTCTGCCGCCGGGCGGCGAGCAGGACGTC
>JBGSUP010000319.1:0-8109 GCA_041753485.1 Akkermansiaceae bacterium | reverse complement strand
CCGTGCCTCCAGCAAGCAGCCCGGCGATGTGCCCGGTGGTGCCCAGCGCCTCAAACATGCTGCCCAGCGACCAGGCGAAAATGAGCACTACCAGCGCGGGAATCAGCGCACCCGCCCCATGCACCGCCGCAGTGGCCGCCTCGTGCCGGCGTTTTGCGGGAAAACAAAGCATCGCCGCGATCCAGCCCGCCACGCTGCCGAAAACCAAGGCGTATGGTCCCGCATCCCCACTGAAAGCCCGTTTCCACCCCTCCACCGAGCGTATGTCGATCCGCTCGCCCGCAAGCAGTGGAAAGCCACCCAGAATGCCGAGCACCAGTACCGCCAGCGGCACCAACACCACCCAAGGGCGCGCGGAATCCGCAGGAGCGGCGTCGATTTCACCCGGCGGCAAGGCTTTGAAACGCCTCATCGCCCGCGGTTGGTAAGCGGCGCGGATCGCCAGCGGCACTAACAGAAGCGTCAGCAGGCAGTAGGCGTTCGCCGGCACCGATTGGAAAAACAAGGCGTAGGGCTCCACCTTGAACGGCGCGTCCTTCAGCCCCTGATCGATCAAGCTCAACTGGGTGGCGATCCAGGTGGAAATGAAGGCCACGCAGGCGACCGGAGAACCCGTCGAATCCACCACCCAGGCCAGACGCTCGCGCGAAACCCCGGCGCGGTCGGCCAGCGGACGTGCGATCCGGCCGGTGAGCAGACTGCTCGCCAGCCCATCGGAAAAACACAGCAGGCCCACGCCATAAACGCCGCCTAACAAGCTCTTCGCCCCGTCCCGCCCGCCTGATAGGAATTTCCGCAGCAAGGACTCGAAACCACCGGAGCGCTCCAGGATTCCCGCGAAGGAGCCCAGCACCAGCGTGAAGACCAGCGCGCCGATCCGCCACGGCCCCTGCATCGCTGGAAA
The DNA here is from genome assembly GCA_041753485.1 of Akkermansiaceae bacterium. Classification (GTDB taxonomy): domain Bacteria; phylum Verrucomicrobiota; class Verrucomicrobiia; order Verrucomicrobiales; family Akkermansiaceae; genus Luteolibacter. The sequence goes on along the minus strand of JBGSUP010000319.1, from coordinate 7,205 downwards.
CACATGATCGGCCAGCGCCAGCCGCAGTGCCTTAAGTGGATCGCCGCTGGCGAGCAGCAAGGCCGCCGCCGCCACCCCGCAAGCCAGTCCCAGCGCCGCCTCCTTGAGCAGCACGATCACCCCGATCGCCACCATGGCCGGCCACAAGGCGCGCAACAACGAGTCGCCGCCCACAGCGCCGACGGCGAACGTCATCATGAACAGCGCTATCGCCGTCACCCATCGCGAGCTTGTCATGCGGCCCTGTTGTAGCAGACATCCGGTTCATTCAATGGCATACGGTCAGAATCTAGCGGGGTGCCTGCCGATTTCAAGATCGGAGTGAATATGCATTCGGGCTGGCAGGTGAGCTGTCTTCCAGATATTCAAACTGCCAGCCCTTTCCTGCCGAAACCCCATGCTCTCCTGGAACGAAATCCGCGCCCGCTGCGCCACCTTTGCCGAACATTGGAGCGACGCCTCCGATGAAGACGCCGACGCCAAAAGCTTTTGGGATCATCTGTTCACCTGCTACGGCGCGAACCGACGTCAGGTCGCCAGTTTCGAAGCGCCCGTCCGCATGCTCAATGGCAACATCGGCTTCATCGACCTGATCTGGAAAGGCAAGCTGCTCGTCGAGCACAAGAGCCGTGGCAAGGACCTCAACGAAGCCCGCAGCCAAGGTCTGGATTACATCGAGCGGCTCAAACCCCATGAACGCCCGCGCTGGCTCGTCACCTCGGACTTCGCCCGCTTTCACATCCATGATCTTCACAACGGCCATGAAGACTCGCTGCTGCTGACGGACCTCGCGGCACGCGCCGAGCTTTTCGGCTTCCTCGCGGGCTTCGAACCCAAACGGCCGACATCCGAAGCCCCGGTGAACCTGGAGGCGGTGGCACGCCTCGGCGGATTGTATGATGCGATGAAGGCGGGCGGCTATCCGGAGGAGGATTTGCCGATGTTCCTGGTGCGGGTGCTTTTCTGCCTGTTCGCGGAGGACACCGGCGTCTTCGGGCGGGATGGGTTCACCGACTTCATCACCTACCGGACGCAGGAGGACGGCAGCGATCTGGGCACGCGGCTGGAACAATACTTCCGCGTGCTGGACACGCCGAAGGACCGCCGCCAGCGCCACACGGATGAATTGCTGGCCGGGCTGGAATACGTGAACGGCGCACTTTTCACCGGTCACCTCGCCTTTGCGGAAATGAACTCCGCCATGCGCACGGCGCTGCTGGCCTGCACGGAGTTCGATTGGTCGCGCATCTCACCCGCCATCTTCGGCTCGCTGTTCCAAGGCGTGATGGATGCAGCCGAGCGGCGTGCCATCGGCGCACACTACACGGCGGAGGATAATATTCTGAAAGTGATCGGTCCCCTGTTTCTCGATGCGCTCAAGGCGGAGCTGGCGACCATCCTCACCGGCCCGGAACGCGGGCGGGAGGCGAAACTGGAGGCTTTCCACAACAAACTCGCCGCGCTGAATTTCTTCGACCCGGCCTGCGGCTGCGGCAACTTCCTGATCATCACCTACCGGGAAATCCGCAAGCTGGAGATCCAGCTGCTCAAGGCGCTGCACCCGCACGGCCAACTCGTCACCGATGTCTCGCTCCTGAGCAAAGTGCGCGTTTCGCAATTCCACGGCATCGAGATCGAGGAATTCCCCGCGCAAATCGCCCGCGTGGCGATGTGGCTGATGGACCACATCGAAAACGTGGAACTCGGCTACGCCTTCGGACTCTCCCTCACCCGCCTGCCCTTGGTGGAAAGCGCCAATATCGTCTGCGGCAACGCGCTGCAAATCGACTGGCAGGAGGTCATCGCACCGGAAAAATGCTCGTTCATCCTGGGGAATCCGCCGTTTGTGGGTCATCACTATCAGAGCGATGGTCAGAAGCAGGATCAAAAGCGGATTATGGCGGGGATTTCGGCGTCCGGCGTGATCGATTTTGTGGCCAACTGGCACATGCTTGCCTCCGCCTACATGGTCGGAACCAAGGTGAGGGCGGCTTTCGTCTCAACGAATTCCATCTGCCAGGGCGAGCAAGCCGGCCTGCTATGGTCGGAACTATTCCGCCGTTACCACGTCAAAATTCACTTCGCCCACCGGACGTTCAAATGGACAAGCGAGGCACGCGGCAAGGCCCACGTTCATTGCGTGATCGTCGGATTCGCATGCCATGACACCGACAAGAAATTGATTTACGACTACGATCAGAATCCGGAAAACCCGACGATCAGCCGGGTGGACAATATCAGTCCCTACCTCGTGGCAGGTGCGGATTTGGTGGTCACAAACCGGACTGTCGCCCTCTGTCCGGTTCCGAAGATGTCCTGGGGCAACAAGCCGACGGATGGTGGACATCTCATTCTCTCGCCCGAAGAGCGCGAGGAACTCCTGGCAAAGGAACCCGCGTCCGCTAAATTCATCCGCCCTTACATGAGCGGTGGTGATTTCATCAAAGGAATCGATCGTTATTGTCTATGGTTGAAAGACGCGAAGCCCGAAGAACTCCGCGCTCTGCCGATGGTCATGACAAGAGTCGAACAGGTGCGGAGGATGCGCCTCGCCAGCACTGCCGAGTCCACACGCAAATTCGCATCTTACCCGACGCTGTTCCGTCAAATCGCCCAGCCGGATACGAGCTATCTGGCGATTCCCGAGGTTTCATCGGAGCGGCGTAGATTCATACCCATCGCTTTCGTGACAAGCGATGTGATTTGCAGTAATAAGATTCAATTTGTTCCTGACGCCACTCTTTGGCACTTCGCTGTTCTGACATCGACGATGCATATGGCATGGATGCGACAGGTGTGCGGGCGACTCAAAAGCGACTACAGTTACTCCAATACTCTCGTCTATAACAACTTCCCATGGCCGCAGGACGCAACGGAAGCGTCGCGGGCGTGCGTGGAGAACGCAGCGCAGGCCGTCTTGGATGCGCGGGCGCAATTTCCCGGCAGCACGTTGGCGGACCTTTACGATCCGGTCGCGATGCCGCCCGCGCTGGCCAAGGCGCATGCCGCGCTCGATCTGGCCGTGGACCGCTGCTACCGCAAGGAGCCTTTCCATACCGACCGTGAGCGGGTGGAATACCTCTTCGCGCTCTACGAAAAGCTCGCCGCGCCGTTGGCGGCTCCAGCAAAGAAACCGCGCAAGGCCAAGCCGTGATCCTACATCAGCCTGCCCTGCGGAATTTGCGGAACAAGACGAAAGCCATCGCAACCAGCACGCCACCGACACCGGCGATCCACCACAGGCGGGAGCGATCAGCCGGTTTTACGGAATCAGTCGTAGCAGGTGGTTCATCCCGCTTGCCGGAATCCGGCGCGACCAGAACAGGCTTTGGTCCGTCATCCGGCGGATTGGCGATGGGAATCGTCTCCCAAGTGCCATCCGGCCTGAAGCGGTATTCCACCGATTGGCCTTTGAAGGAAAACGTGCGTTTGCCGGACTTCACTTCCTCCCACCATGCACGATAGTCCGGCAGTTGGTTCAAGTCCGGCCAGATGGTCAAGCTCGCTGGCACGAGAGGACCCTTGAAGGGGAAATTCCTCAATCCGATGCGGGACAACGCATAGGCTGCGAGATGCGCGTTCTCAGGCGTCCAGTTCCGCTCCGGCGGAACATCACGCTCATCGTGGAGATAATTACCGAGCACTTTGATCGTCTCCGGACTCGGCATGTGGACCAAGGTCTCGGCAATATACCACGAGCGTACTCGATCTTCACCGGTCGGCGATCTTTTTTCCCTGAGTCGCTCAAGTTCGTCGGCCATGTATTGCGCGTGACCAGGGATGGAAAGGAGAGTTTTTTGAATCAAATCGTAATATGGCTTGTTCACCGGAGGTTGACCATATCTTGCAATTCCCCTCAAATGTCCACCCAACTCAATCACATTTGCTTCACTAGGGTCTAATTCAGCAGCACGAATCGATGCTTCGTATGTCGGATTGGCGCTTATTACACCCGAACAAAATATAAATGCTAAAAAGCGGATCATTGCTTTCATGATTAGTTTCCTCCTTGCTGCTGTTCACGGCGGTCTGGATTATCCTTCAACCATGCCTCCGCCTCGTCCCACTCATTTTTCACCAGCAGCTTTGCTCCGGCGGAGCGGACGGCGAGGGTGCTCATCAGGCGTTTGGAATGATCTGTGCCGGGCAATGGAGCCCGGCCACCACCCTCATTGGGATGGCCTTCGCCGATCAGCACGTGCCCGATCTCGTGAGCGATGGTCTCGATGACCTGTTGTGGTGGACGTGCTGGTATTTCCGGTAGCCCCGCATTGACCACGGCGAATGGAGGGTTTCCACTGGCGATGCCGTACAGGTCTTCATCGAGCGGCCCCAGTTCACGCAGGCTGACCCAGTCGATCACAAAGACTCGGATGTCTTTGCCCGCATCCTGATAGGTCTGTTCTTGCATCATCGGGATCATCTTGGTCCAGAACGGAGCGATGCCGTCATTGTCCGGGTCATAATCATAATCCGATTGTGGTTTGTATTCGACTTCGAACCATGCGTTGAGTTGATAGGCAAAAACCTGGTTCAGCCATCCCTCCAGCACAGCCCGTTCCGGCATGGGAACGGGCCGGTTTCCTGCTTTGCACCGCACGGGATAGACCGCCACCCTCACCGTCCGGTGCTTCATCGTCATCACCCCGATGGGCAGTGCCACTTCGTCCTCGTGTTCGCCGATTTTGAAGGTCGGCGTGTTTTCGTTGGTTTCGTTCACGCCGCTGCCACGCCAGAGGAGGGCGGGTTTGCTGCCGTCCAGCGTGATGGTGGCAGGATCGGGTGTCGCATGGTCGGATTCCATATCCAGAGCGGCTGCAGGATTGAGCGGGATGTTAAATTTCATCGCATTGCTGTAGTCCGCCGGAGGCGGCGCTCCGGCGATTGGGGCCATGATCCAAAGCTTGTCCCTATAGCCCGGCACGCCGGGAGCAACGCTGTTGGATACGATGTCCACCCCGGTAGCCTCGATATTATCCTCGATGGCCACGGGGACAAGCTCCGCCTTGAGCGGGCTGGCGACATCCATGCCGAGGGAGTGGAGATGGCTGGTGAGAAGACCCTGGCGGTTGTCCACGAGCCAATGATCTGCCACCGTAAAGAAATGGGCCTGGTCGTTGCGTATGCCTGCAGAAATCCAGCCGTCACCCCCGTCAAATGTGACGGACTCGGGTTTCGAGTCCACGACGGCTTCCCAGCAATACCATTCTTCATCACCGCCAGTGCGATGCAAGGTGATCTCGTAGCGGTTGTTCCGACGGAGCTTGAAGGTGCGAGTCTCGGTGTCTCCCGGATTCTGGCTGGCAAGGCGCAGAATCCGCTGATCGCGCGGGCCTTTGGCATGGATCTCCATCCGCCATGAGGCGGAGTCTCCTCCGACTGTAAAGGCGACATACTCCAACAAGTCGGCAGGTGTCGCGCCACCGTCGGATGCATCGGTTGGGTTGCTGCCTTGGTTGATCTCATCAGTGTCCAGAGTTTCGTCGTCGTCAGTATCGTCATCATTAGGGTTAGAGCCATGGAGGTATTCGTCAAAATTGCTCATTTCGACTCCCCGTTACTATTGGTGGCGGGTTTTTCGGTGCGCCAGAAGTTGAGGGTGATGTCCTTGGGTTGCGGCGGATTGGTTTTGAGATATTCCTCGCGCTCGATGCGGGCACGTTCGCGGCCTTCGTAGGCGGTTCTCAGCCGTGCCAGTTCGCTGTTGTAGAGGTCATGAAGGGACACAATGACGACCCGTTCTTCGGCAGTGGGCTGGCTTTCACCAGTGATTTGGAAAGTGGCCTTGCCTTCCGTGAACTCCGGGAGGTCCGGTGCATCGTATTCCCGGCCTTTGGCGGCATAGATTTCGGCCATGCGGTCGAGGTCCACATTACCCCAGCCCATCAGCAGGTGATGGGTGTCACCGGCGGTGTCGGCGAAGGAGTTGATGCCACCGGCGATCAGCGCGAAATCAGCGGAAGACCAAAACGTGATGGTTCCCTTTCCGCCCATCGGCCACCAGCGGACCAGCGTGCGCGGCGAACTGTCTTTCGAGCGGAATACGGTGGCTCCAAGAAACAACAACTCGTTCTTCGGATGGGCTTCGCGATATTCGGCGAGGCGCTGGCTGAATTCGGCATCCGGTTCGGCAAGGGTGATTTCCGCAGGCGGGGGCGGCAGAGGCAGTGCGATGGGCTTGATTTGCCGGATCGTGATCGTGCGCCCGCCCTGCTCATGGGTGGCGGTGGAGAGAATATCCCGAGCGGCAACATGATATTCGGGTTTAGGCTCTGCGGGCGGTGGTGGCGTGCCGTCCGGGATTTCGCCAAGGATGCGGGCGGTGGTCGGCTCCGCAATGATTGCTGTTTCAGACTCGCCCGAAACCGAGCTGACCTCGTCCTGAGCGTGTGCCAGAATCGCGGAGGCAAGCAGGACCGGGATGATTCGTAATGATGATTTCATGGGAAGGCGGATGATGTCCTTCCTGGTGGACGGGAAGCAGGAAAGCCGACCGCCGCGGTTGAGGTGTTCTAATTCCCCATCCACCGGAGTTAGACAATTGCATCCCAAGTTGCTGGACCTGTTGCGACAAGCAAATTACATGCGCAAATCATGCACCCTGTTGCGCATCCAATCTGATTTCGTCCAAGGATGCCATCGCAGAGTCTATCACCTGCCACGCCGTGGTGAGCAGCCCGGGGCGGCCCCTGACGGTTTCCGTCGCTGACAACGGGCTGCTGTAGCGTGTCAGCATGCTCAGGTGTGGCGGGCTAGCGTGAATATCTGCACGACCTCCGCGCCACCGGAAGCGGTGTGATAAGGTCCCTCGCTGCATCAATCGCCGCCCGCAGGCCGCTGCAACAAACATCCCATTCGACACCCCCCGCTCCGTGGCTTAGGTTCCCGCCGCCAGATGTCCGACTGCTGTTCCAACCCGCCGCCTGAGAAGGACCGCGACCGCCAGGCCTTGCGGCGGTCCATGTTGGAACTCAAGCCGCCTGGATCGGTGTCCGCCGTGCCATCGTGCTGCGCCCCCCAACCCCCGGCCGAAGACTCATGCTGCGGCGGCGGCAAAAAAGGCCGGCCGGATTTCCTGCTGTGGGGATCGCTGGCCGCGTTTCTCGCAGGCGTGGCGGTGCATTTCCTGGTGCCAGCCGCGCCCGTCTGGCTGCATGTTTTCGGTCATACCTGTCATGAACTGCTGACCCGCGCCTGGTGGGGGC
>JBGSUP010000318.1:0-3585 GCA_041753485.1 Akkermansiaceae bacterium | reverse complement strand
GGGTCCAGCGCGCACTCGCGGCTGCCGTCCAGCTCGGCGAGGTGGAGGAAATGCTGGCATCCGCCCGCAGCGCGATCGAAAACTCGCCACTGGCGCGCATCGATTATCTTTCCCTGGTGGACGCGGAATCCCTGCAACCTGTGACCAACCGCCTCCGCCCGGCGGTTCTCGCAGTGGCAGTGTTCTACGGCGACGTGCGTTTGATCGACCACGTGGCCGTTCCACCTTTGTGACACGGGGATTCGCGGCTCCCGGTTTTCCAAAACCTGACCAAGTTCTTGCCAAATCGCTCCGCGCCGCTTTCACTCCGCGCCGCTCAACCCATGGCCCTCATCGTTCAAAAATTCGGCGGCACCTCCGTCGGCTCCCTCGACCGCATCCGCAACGTCGCCGCCAGGGTGAAACGCGTCCGGGACGATGGCAATCAGGTCGTCGCGGTGGTCTCGGCAATGTCCGGCGTCACCGATGGCCTGATCAAAATGGCCAGGGAACTCTCCGAGAGCCCGTGCGAACGCGAGCTCGACGTGCTGCTGGCCACCGGCGAGCAGCAATCCATTGCATTGGTCACGATGGCCCTCCAGGAGCTTGGCGTGGACGCCGCCTCCATCACCGGCAGCCAGGCGGGCATCCGCACCACCGGCTCCCACACCCGCGGCCGCATCCTCAACATGGACCCCTCGCTGATGCGCGGTTTCCTCGATGAGGGAAAAGCGCTCGTCGTCGCCGGATTCCAAGGCGTCACTCCGGACGGCATGATCCATACCCTCGGCCGTGGCGGATCCGACCTCACCGCCATCGCCGTGGCCGCCGCCCTCAAGGCGGATGTCTGCCAGATCCTCACCGATGTCGATGGCGTCTATACCTGCGATCCGCGGATCGTCAAAAACGCCCGCAAACTGCCCGAGATTTCCTACGACGAAATGCTGGAAATGGCCTCGTCCGGCTCCAAGGTCATGCAATCCCGCTCCGTCGAGTTCGCCAAAAAATTCGGCGTCGTCTTCGAAGTCCGCTCCTCACTCAACGACAACCCCGGCACCCTCGTGTTAGAAGAACATCCCAACATGGAAAACGTCGTCATCCGCGGCGTCTCGATCGAACGCTCGCAGGCACGCATCACCCTCACCGGCATCCCCGACGAGCCCGGCATGTCCGGCCGCATCCTCGGTGCCCTCGCCGAGGCGGAGATCAACCTCGACATGATCATTTCCAACATCGCGCACGACGGCTACGCGCGCCACTCGTTCACCATGCACTCGAGCGATCTCGGCAAGGCTCAGGCCGCCCTCAAGCCGGTGCTCGCCGATCTCGCGCCGGATTCCAAGATCGAGACCGAGGCCGGCATTGCTAAACTCTCCGCCGTCGGAATCGGCATGCGCTCCCATTCCGGTGTGGCCGCCACCATGTTCAAAGCCCTCGGCGACGCGGGCATCAACATCGGCATGATCTCCACCTCGGAAATCAAAATCGCGGTGACCGTGGATGAGACCCGCATCGAGGACGCCGCACGCGCCGTGCACGACGCCTTCGGCCTCGACAAGGCTCCGGTTTGAGTGATCCGGTCGCGGCTGACATGCGGGTGATGCGCGGCACCGACCGGGCTTTTCAAACCCTGCCGGAAAATCCGCGCATCCTTCAAGACGGGATGCGGAGCGCCATGGGGGCCACCCGGCCACGTTCAGACTGAAACCGCCAAGCCTGCATGACCGCCTCCACCTCGATGTCCGTCTTTCACCAATGGCTCCGCGCCGATCCGGCAAATCGGACTTCCGCCTGCGCCATCGTGCTGCACATCGCCCGCTCCCGCCCCTGCGAGCTGCTGATCCAGGAAATCACCGATTATCTCAACGAATACGATGACGAGGGTGACGGTCGCTGGTTACCCGCCACCCCGGAGCTGGTCGAGAATGTCGCCAGGAATCCGAGTCACCGCCGCTTGCTCGGACTGAGCGAGCACGCCATGGAAAAATCGGATGACGCCCGGCCCGAAGTTCACAAGACCCTCAGCGCCCTCAGTCGGCGCGGCCACGTGGTTTTCCGCTCGCCGGGCGCGCCCGATGAATCGCTCGATCTCGCCAATACCTTCCACGCCGGAGTCGGCGCCGGCGGTGAGATTCCCGGTGAATGCCATTTGATTCTCAATCCAGAGCTCATGGATCAAAAATGCATTGCCCATGTCATTGGAGATGTTTTTCTGGAGTGGCTTCACTCGGTGGACCGCAGGAACCTGCCGATCCAGAACATCCGGCAAAATCCGCGCGGTTTATGAGTGGATACGCTCAGATGGCCGCTACCCAGCCTGTTTTCCTCCGCCCACACCTCCTTGCATGAACGTTCTGGCTCTCACCATCCTGGTTTCCTCCTGCCTCGCCGGCATCTTCATCGCCTGCTTCGCAATGGAGATCCGCCGCGCCCGGCGCAGCAGCCCCGAGCGTGACTCCCTGCTGCCTCTCGATCCCGAAACACCGCCCGCCATTCCGGCCGAACCCCTTCTCCCAAACCACCAGCCATGACCTCCTCCATCACCTACGACGACAAATCGGTCCGCCGCTTCATGATCGCCTCCATCTTCTGGGGCATTGTCGGCATGCTCGTCGGCGTGGTCATCGCCACCCAGCTCTCGTGGTGGCAGATGAACGGTAAGTTTCTCGAAGCGATCACCTTTGGCGCGATCAAGGCGGAGGGTATCTCCTTCCTCACGTTCGGCCGCCTCCGGCCGCTGCACACCAACGCCGTCATCTTCGCCTTCGTCGGCAACATGATGTTCGCCGGCATTTACTACTCCACCCAGCGCCTGTGCAAGGTCCGCACCGCCTCCGACCTGCTCTCCAACATCCACTTCTGGGGCTGGCAGCTCATCATCGTGGCCGCCGCCATCACCCTGCCAGCCGGCCTCACCCGCAGCAAGGAATACGCCGAGCTCATCTGGCCCATCAACATCGCCGTGGTCCTGATCTGGGTCGTCTTCTCCATCAACTTCTTCTGGACCCTCGCGAAACGCAACGAACCCAGCCTTTACGTCGCCCTCTGGTTCTACATCGCCACCATTGTCACCGTGGCGATGCTCTACATCGTCAACCACCTCTCGCTGCCCACCTCGCTCACCCACTCCTACCCGATCTTCGGCGGTCTCCAGGACGGACTCGTCCAGTGGTGGTATGGCCATAACGCCGTGGCCTTCTTCCTCACCACGCCGATCCTCGGCATCATGTATTATTTCCTGCCGAAGGCGGCCAACCGCCCGGTCTATTCCTACCGGCTTTCCATCGTCCACTTCTGGTCGCTGGTGTTTATTTACATCTGGGCCGGCCCGCACCACCTGCTCAATACCGACCTGCCACGCTGGTTGCAGATGCTCGGCATGCTCTTCTCCCTGATGCTCTGGGCACCCTCCTGGGGCGGCATGCTCAACGGCCTGCTCACCCTGCGCGGTGCCTGGGACAAGCTGCGCACCGATCCCATCATCAAGTTCTTCGCCGCAGGCGTCACCTTCTACGGCATGTCCACCTTCGAAGGGCCGCTGCTCTCGATCCGCCCGGTGAATGCCATCTCACACTACACCGACTGGACCATCGGCCACGTTCACTC
>JBGSUP010000317.1:0-4663 GCA_041753485.1 Akkermansiaceae bacterium | reverse complement strand
GGCCACCGCGATGTCCGCGCCGCTGGCCCGCAGCGCCCCAGCGGACATCTGGCGGGCCACGGGTTCGCTCACCGCACCGTGGGACTCCAGAGCGGCAGCGGACACCCCCAAGATGGCAATCTTCGCCGCATTGGCATAAGTCACGAAGCCATGGGTGAAAACCGCGCTGGCCCCGGGCACATCGGTGATGCGGCAGGAGATCAACCCGCCGGTGCAGCTTTCCGCCGTGGCGAGGGTCATCCCTTTTTCTGCCAGGAGCCGGACCACGGTGGCTTCGAGCGAGGAGCCGTCATCGCTGATGAGAAAGGAGCGGAACGCTTCGAGCGCGACTGCCCGGCCGTGTTCCGTGGCCGCCGGAGTTCCGATCAAGCGCAGATCGACCTCGCCGATGTGCGCGCAGTAGCCGTATTCCAAACCGGGAATTTGCTCCAGGCGGGCATCGATGCCCTGATGAAAATCGCTTTCGCCAATGCCGGTGAACTTCAGCTCCAGCATGGACGGCGGATTTTGCACCCCGGAGAGGGCGAGCAGGCGGGGAAGCACCTCGCTGTGAACCATCGGATAGAGCTCGCGCGGGGGGCCGGGCAGCAGGAAAACCGCACAGTTCGAGCGGCCGTTCAGACGCGGCGGAACATACACACCGGGTGCGGTGCCGTTGGGATTGGGCAGCACGTCCGCACCCACCGGAGCAAGCGCCTGCTTGCGGTTTGCCGCCGCCATCGGCCGGCCGCGCAGGGCGAAAAAATTCTCCAGCGAGCGCAACGCCGCCTCGTCCGTGATCATTTCCAAGCCCAGAACCCCTGCGGTGATTTCGCGGGTCAAATCGTCACTCGTCGGCCCCAGTCCGCCCGTCACGATCAAGACATCCGCGCGGTCGAGCGCTTCGGTGATCGCATCACGGATGGCATCCCCGTCCGGGACCGTGGTCTGGCGGCTGATGCGCAGGCCCAGTTTGAACAACTCACGGCCAAACCAGGCGGCGTGGGTGTTCACGGTATTGCCTAACAGCAGCTCGGTGCCGGTATTGAGTATCTCGATGCGCATGGAAGCGAACCCCACCTTCACTCTTCCCCGGCAGGGCCTTCCGCGGCTTTCTTCACACCGTCCTCGAGGCGATTCCGGAACTCATCGATTCCGGGCATCAGGGGACTGTCCGGGGCGAAAGCCTTGGCTTCATCCACTGCCTTGAGGGCCTCCGCGGGCTTCTCCTGTTGAGCAAGAATCACGGCACGGGTCATCATGATCTGCAGGGTTTCCTCGGTCGCGAATCCGCCCTCCTTGAGCGTCTTGTCCACCAGCGCGAGCGCGCCAGCCATGTCCTGCTTGCCGCCGAGTTCTTCCAGCGCGGATTGGAAGGCCTCCAGGCGTTTGGCGGCTGCCGCTTTTTTCGCGAAACCGGTCGTGTCATCCGGATCGGCGGCCTGGATTTCTCCGCCAATCCCGCCGTAGAAATTGGCGATCATCTCAGGCTCCAGGCCCATCGCATCGAGTGCGGCGATCAGCGCCTTGGCCTTGGCGGGACCCTCGGTCTTTGCAGCGGCGGCGAAGGCCTCGTCGCGGGCGGTCTTTTTGGCGCGCAGCTCGTTGAGGTGCTCCACGTATTTCTCCGGGCCTCCCTTCTGATAGCCGGTGGCGGCGTAGGGCCGGCCCTCTGCATCGCACAGGAGGATGGTGGGATATCCCTGGACGGCGTATTTCTCGCCAAGCGCGGCGTTCTGCTTGCGCACGGCTTCCGGCAGCTTGGATTCATCCTTCGGAAAATCGACTTCGACCAGAACGAAGGAGTCCTTCACCCCGGCCTTGAACGGCTCGTGCTTGAACACCTCGTCATTGAGCTTGATGCACCAGCCGCACCAGTCGGAACCGGTGAAATCGACGAGCAGGTCCTTTTTGGATTCGGCAGCGGTTTTAAGGGCGGCATCGTAGTCGGAGGTCCAGCCTTCTCCACCGGCAAGCACGGCACCCGAACAATGAAGCGCCATCATCATGGCGCAGGTCTTGGTGATAAGTTTCATGGTTTCGCGGGCACCGTGGGGCCGCCGGGAGATGCCGTCCAGCGGGAAATCACACCGCATATCCGAGCCACGGACCCAGCCATTTCTCCGCCTCCCGCACCGGGATGCCCTTGCGCCGCGCGTAGTCCTCGATCTGATCCTTTTGAAGATCCGAGATCACGAAGTAATGGCTTTCCGGATGGGAAAAATAGAGCCCGCAGACCGCTGCGCCCGGATGCATCGCACAACTCTCGGTGAGGGTGACGCCGGTCTGCTCCGTGGCACCGAGCAAATCGAAAAGAACCGGCTTCTCCGTGTGGTCCGGCTGCGCCGGATAGCCCGGCGCGGGACGGATGCCACGGTAGTTCTCGTGGATGAGCTGCCCGGTGGTCAGCTCGCCTTCGGTCTCGTAACCCCAGGCCAAGCGCGCCCGATGGTGCAGCAGCTCGGCGAAGGCTTCCGCAAAACGGTCGGCGATGGCCTTGACCATGATCGCTCCATAGGGATCGTGCTCCTTGTCGAGCTCCGCGGAAAATTCGTCGGCACCGTGGATGCCGACGACGAAGCCGCCGATGTAGTCATGTGTTTCATCCCGCCCGACCCAATCTGATAGAGCGACGTTCGGCTTGCCGGAGTCCTTCCTGATCTGCTGGCGCAGCGTGTGGAATCGGCAGCGCTCGTGGGCGCGGGATTCATCGGTCCAGACGATGATGTCATCACCATCGCCATTGGCGGGGAAGAAGCCGTGGATGCCGCGGGCTTGGAAACGATCCTCCGCGATGATGCGGTCGATCCAGGACAGCGCATCCTGATAGAGTTTCGCGGCCTCCTCCGCACCCCCGGGATTTTTCGTCTTGAGAACCCCGTGTTCCCGGTCCCACACACCGCGCAGTTCCCAGGCATGGAAAAACGGCGTCCAGTCGATGTAATCCGCCAGCTCGCGGAGGTTGGCGGAAACCTGTTTCACACCCAGAAACGAAGGCTGCGGCGGGGTGTAGTTTTCCCAATCATACTTCGGCGCGGCGGCACGTGCCTGCTCCAGGGTGAGGGTTTCTTTTTTCGGCCCGCCGATGAAGTTCTCACGCAGCGTTTGTTGCCTGACGCGGTTTTCGGCGATGAAGGCGTCCTTCTGATCCGCCGAGAGCAGCGAGGTGGTCACGGGCACCGAGCGCGATGCATCGAGCACATGGAAAACCGCACCCGAATAATGCTCCGCGATCTTGATGGCAGTGTGTGCGGCGGACGTGGTGGCACCACCGATCAACAACGGCACCGTGAAGCCGCGGCGCTCCATTTCCTTTGCGACGTGCACCATCTCGTCGAGCGACGGCGTGATCAAACCGGAGAGGCCGATGACGTCCGCACCGAGCTCGACGGCCTTGTCGAGGATCTTGTCGCAGGGAACCATGACGCCCATGTCGGTGACCTCGAAGCCGTTGCAGGCGAGCACCACGCCGACAATGTTCTTGCCGATGTCGTGCACGTCGCCCTTGACGGTGGCGATGAGGAAACGGCCCGCGGAACGCCGGCGGCCGGCGAGGCGCAGCGCCTCTTCGTCGCTCACAGACGGGTCCTTGGCCTTGATTTCCGCGATGTCGGATGCAAGAAACCCGGTCTTTTCCGCCTCCATGAACGGCGTCAGCCAGGCGACGGCTTTTTTCATCACGCGGGCGGACTTCACCACCTGCGGCAGGAACATTTTCCCGGCGCCGAAGAGGTCGCCGACCACGCCCATGCCGTCCATCAGCGGGCCTTCGATCACTTTGAGCGGACGCCCGTAAATCGCGAGCGCGGCCTCGGTGTCCTCGTCGATGTATTTATCGATGCCCTTGAGCAAGGCGTGTTCGAGCCGCTTCTCGACCGGATCGTCGCGCCATGAAAGATCCTCCTCGATCTTCCTGCCGCCCTGGCCCTTGAAGCGCTCGGCCAGCTCCAGCAGGCGCTCGGTCGAGTCCGGGCGGCGGTTGAGCAGCACGTCCTCGACGCAATCGAGCAACTCCTTCGTGATCTCGTTATAAACCTCGAGCATGCCGGCGTTGACGATGCCCATGTCCATGCCGGCCATGCCGGCGTGATAAAGGAAGGCCGAGTGCATCGCCTCGCGGACCTTGTTGTTGCCGCGGAACGAAAACGAGATGTTGGAAACGCCGCCGGACACCTTCGCGCCGGGAAGATGCTGCTTGATCCAGCGTGTCGCGTTGATGAAATCCAGCGCGTAGTTGTTGTGCTCCTCGATACCGGTGGCGACCGTTAGAATATTAGGATCGAAAATGATGTCGTCTGGGTTGAAGCCGACCTCATCGACGAGGATCCGGTAGGCGCGCGCGCAGATGCGGATTTTCTCCTCATAACTGGCGGCCTGGCCGTTCTCATCGAAGGCCATGACCACGACCGCCGCGCCGTAGCGCATGATGTGGCGCGCCTGGTGCTTGAAGTTCTCCTCGCCCTCCTTGAGCGAGATCGAATTGACGATGCCTTTTCCCTGAAGATATCTGAGGCCTTCCTCGAGGATTTCCCATTTCGAGGAATCGACCATGATCGGCACGCGTGCCACAGCGGGCTCGCCCTGGAGCAGGCGCAGGAAGCGGCCCATCATCGCTTTGCCGTCGATCAGGCCGTCGTCAAAACAGATATCAATGACATTGGCGCCGTTGGCAACCTGCTGTCGC
>JBGSUP010000316.1:0-3545 GCA_041753485.1 Akkermansiaceae bacterium | reverse complement strand
ACTGGCTCCGTTTTGCGGGACCGCTTCACGCTGCCGAGGCACACGGGCAGGATTCTATTCCTCGGGCGCAACCAGAGGAACCCGGATATCTATACCGTGCTCTCGGTGCAGGATTTCCCGGTGGAGCTCAAGCCGGGCGGAAATTCGGCCTCCGTGTTGAAACCGTTCATCACCACGTATGACAGCGACAACAAGGGCGTGGGCAACATCGGCGGATACCAATACTCCGGCTACCTGCTGGTTTTGATCGATGACAAGCAGCAAGTTGTGTTTGATCAGACCACCGATGCCGTGATCCGCAAGGCGCTCAGCGAGCGTCCCAAACTGCGTGAAAAGATGGCCACGTATCGGAAAGAAACCCGTCTCAACGAGAAAATGGACATCGATGATCGGGATGTGGAGACGCCGTTCATCAGGAATTGAATGAATCGAGCACCCGGCCGCCCGGTGCTTTTTGCTTTTGGAATCCGGATCGTCTGCTTGACTCCACCCATGCAGCCACGCTTCGCCGCCGTCCTGATGGTGCTCGTCCTCGCCCTGGTCCCGGCGGTTTTCGCCGCCGGCAAGGCGGGCAACAAGGCCTCGGTGTCGTTTCACATGGAAACCGAATCCACGGACAATCCAAAGATGATCTTCCCCCAGACGGCGAACGGCCAGACCCGCTACTTTCGCCGCTTGCCGGAAATCGCGCTCAAGGATGTCATCTCGTTCAGCCCCTTCCCTTCAGAGACCGGGGGCGACTTCGGCATCGTCTTCAAGCTGAAGGAAAACGCCGTCCGCCGCCTCTCCGCCATCACCAACGCCAACCAGGGACGCTGGATGGTCGCCATGATCAACGGCCGCGTGGTCGATGGCGTGCTCATCGACAAACAGGTCGATGACGGCGTCGTCGTGATCTGGAAAGGCGCGACGCTTGCCGACATCGCCCTCTTCGATGCGGAGCTGCCGCGCATCGGCCAGGAAGGCGCCAAAAAGAAGAAAAAGAGCGCAGAATAATCCCCACTCCCGCCATGCTCCGCAGTTTCCTCCTGGCAGTCTCGGCAAGCGCTATGCTCCACGCCGGAATCGACCTGCGCCTGCCGACCGAAAACCACCACCTGTTCACCGGGGAATCGGAGCGTTTTTACATGTATGTGGACCGCACCTTCGAGGGCGAGACCAGCAAGCCATGGGAGGGCGGCGCGTTCGGCTATGTGCGCAACGCGATGCGCTTTCAGGGCGAGGTGCTGCTCACCAGGTTCCACGAGGGCATCGACATCGCACCGGTCAACCGCGACCGCGCCGGCAACCCGCTGGACCTTGTCTCAAGCATCGCCGATGGACGCGTCGTCCATGTCAGTCCGATTTCCGGGCGCAGCAATTACGGCAAGTATGTGGTCGTCGAGCACGCCTGGGAAAACTCGCTGATCTATTCACTCTACGCGCACCTGGCGGAGATCACCTGCAGTCCCGGAGATGCCGTTCGATCCGGTTCGGTGCTGGGGCGGATGGGCTACACCGGCGCGGGTCTCAACCGCACCCGCGCCCATTTGCATCTGGAGCTGGCGATGCTGATGAGCCGGCGCTTTGATGACTGGCAGAAGGCCTTCGGCGGCGGAATCAACCATCACGGCGCGTTCAACGGCATGAATCTGAGCGGCACCGATGTCGCGCGGTTCTTCCTTGAGCAGCGCGCCAGGCCGGAATTGACCTTCAGCGCGTTCGTGGCGACCACGCCGGTCCATTTCAAGGTCGCCGTGCCAGCGAAAGGCACCCCGGATTTCGTGCTCCGCCATCCCTGGATCCTCCGTGGCACTCCCGCAGGGGCCGTTTCCTGGGAAATCAGCTTCAGCGCCACCGGCCAGCCCGTGGCCTTCACTCCCAGCCAGCGGAAGGTGGATGCCGCCATCATCACCGCGATCCGCCCGTCCCGAATCCCCCATCGCTACCTGACGCGCAATCTCGTCAACGGTCAGGAAAACCGCGCTTCCCTCAGCCAGTCCGGCAAACAACTCGTCGCCCTGCTCACCGATGATTTTCCGATTCCGCGCGAACAGGCGATGGAACGGAAAAAACCCGTTCCCGAAGGCTGATGCCTGGGGAATTCCAACTGATGACCCGACCATGACCGACAGCGTTCTAACCAAAATCAATTCGCTGGGCCATTCGCTGCCCGCGGTGCCGGCTCCGGTGGCGGCTTATGTGAACTGCGTGCGCAGCGGCAACCTGCTTTTTCTATCAGGCGGGCTGCCGGTCGATGGCGACCGGAAAGTCATCGGCAAGGTGCCAACCGCGGTTTCCATCGAGGAGGCGCGGGAAGGTGCCCGCATGATCGTGCTCAACCGCCTCGCGGTGATCCGTGAGGAACTCGGCTCGCTCGACAAGGTGAGACAAATCGTCGCCCTCAACGGCTTCGTGAACTCCGAACCGGATTTTTTCGGCCATCCGCAAGTCATCAACGGCGCGTCCGAGCTGTTGATTGAGATCTTCGGTGACAAGGGCAGGCACTCGCGCACCGCCCTTGGGGCCGCCGCGCTGCCGCTCAATGTGGCCGTGGAGATCAACCTGATCGTCGAGATCGGGGATTAGCCGCGAGCTCACGGCGGCGGGAGCGCCGGGCCTTTCGCCTGCTCGCGGTGGAAGATCCGGTCCATCCGGTCAAGATAGGCCGAGAGCCCGTCGTTGCGCCGGTGCGGATTGGCTTTGAGGCGCTCCTTGAGGCGCTGGTAGTCATCGAAAACCCCGCTGGTTTCGCGGGCCCGGGTGATTTCAAACCAATCGAGGTAATCCCGTGCGCGTGCGGCGCGCGCCACCATCGTGACGCGGGTCTCTTCGAGCGCGGCAAGCCGCTCCGCCACATCACGGGTCTTGTTTTTGGCGATTAAATCGAGCAGTTGCTGATATTCCAGCAACAAGGGGCGGTAGGATGGAAAGCAGCGGTAACTCAGGCGGACGAGCGCATCCTGGGCAGGGCGCGCTGCGGCGATCCGCTCGGGCTCCGCCAAGGCGCCGAGTTCCGGCCAGGCGTCGAGCTGCTTCTGCTCGACGATGCCCTCCGCGGTGCGGAAATCGAGCCGCAGCGCCTCGGCCAGCGCGGCCTCGGTTTGCTGGATGGTGAGGATGTCGGTGAGCAGGTTGAGGCCGCCCTTGGCGGCAAGCTGGAGCGCCCACCATTTGGCAAGGCTGGTTTCCGATAGATTCAGTTCGGGAAAATGCCGGCGCAGCAGCCCCGGCATCTCACCCTGATAGGCTGCCACCTCGGTGAGAAAGGCGCGGAAGCCCTCCCTGCCCTGCGGCTGTTCCAACAAGGCCATCACCAGCGCGCCCGAAGAAACCCGGAACGCCGCGCGCATCGCCGCATCGAGATCCTCGAAACCGTCCTCGCCCACCACAAAAAGCTCGTCGAGTTTGAACAAGCCTCCGCGTTTGAAGAGCGCCTCATACAGGCGGCGGTCGCTCTGGTTGAGCCGCCAGGCGGTGGCCTCACGCAGCCCGTCGGACAACCACGGCGGCACCGAGAGTTGCTGTTCCGGATCGGTGTCGGCATCCGGCCGCAGGGCGCGCTC
>JBGSUP010000315.1:0-7287 GCA_041753485.1 Akkermansiaceae bacterium | reverse complement strand
GGTTTTGCATACGACGAATGCGTGGAACAGCCTAACCACGTCCACACTCCGGGTCAATGCACCTGAGCGTTTTATATTTATGAGTTTGCGCCAGATGGGGGTCCCGGCGAACGCGTGGAGAATGAGAAGCATGGCAGGGACGCACGGGCAGGGACGGCTTTGCCTGCGGCCATGCGGTGTGCGCTTCGCGAAGGGATTGGATTTCGCTAACGCTCAAAGGGCATTCCGAGCCGTCCGGTGCATGGGAGGTGATTGGAATGTGGATGACCGATCCTCCGAGCCTCGCATTCGCCCGTCATTCCCACCTCATGCTCCGGACCGCTGCGGAGAGCGGTCCCTGCCATACGGGACGCACGGGCAGGGACGGCTTTGCCTCCGGCCATGCGGTGTGCGCTTCGCGAAGGGATTGGATTTCGCTAACGCTCAATGGGCATTCCGAGCCGTCCGGCGCATGGGAGGTGATTGGAATGTGAATGACCGATCCTCCGAGCCTCGCATTCGCCCGTCATTCCCACCTCATGCTCCGGACCGCCCGGAGGTCGGTCCCTGCCGATGCGGCCGGGCGACAACGCAAATGGCGGCAACCCCGCTGACGCAGGATTGCCGCCATGGATGGAAAATACCGGCTTGTTTACAGGCTGGTCGCCTTGAAGCGGACGAAGACCTTGGTCAGCGGCGTGCCGGTGACGGTGGCGGTGACCTCGACCAGGTCCGGGGTGCCCGGAGTGATCAATACCGGCGGATCACTGAAGGACACCGTGGTGCCGCCCACTGACGCACCGTCGGCATTCCAGTTCACCAGGTCGGTGGACCATTCATAGGCACCGACCAAGTCGGAAGCAGGGTTCGCATTGAGCGTGTGACGGAATACCAGATTGCCGCCGCTGGCGGAAACCGAGGTCAGGCCCTGGCTGAACACCTCCGGACTGGTGCCCAGCAGGTTTTCCACGGCGTTTGGCAAGCCGTCGTTGTCCGGATCACCCGTGGTGCTTAGGTCCGGGTTGACGAAGCCGGCGAAGGCAAAGCTGCCGATCCACGAGGCATAGTCATTGGCCGGTAATCCCTCTTGATAGAGCGCCAAGGAGTTGATCATGCCGGTCGAACCGCTCGCCTGAGAAATCAGGATCGAGCCGAAATTCCTGTTGGTTGTGTAGGTGAAGGTGCCGATTTGTCCCAGAGCCGCATCGAACCAAGTCACCTTTCCGAAGTTGCTGGTTCCGTTATAGCCGCCGGTCGGAGTCAGGTCCAATTCCACGGTGAGCCGCCGGAATCCGGTATTGGGATCAGGTCCATCAACGCCGTTGGTATTGGCGAGGCCGGCGACCATGTCGAGTTCGCCGGGGGTGGTGGCGGACTGCGAGCGGTAGAAGATCGTGCCCAGGCCGTTGGTGCCAGGTGTGCCTGATCCATTGGTGAAGTTGTTGACCGTATTGGGTGTGTTCTCCGTCGCAAAGCCGAGCGAGAGCCAGGACCCGGTGGTTTCGGAGATCGTCATGACGAGGTGGAACTTGCCGGCGGCGGTGCCTTTGGCGTTATTGATGTAGCTTCCGAGATTGAGGTAGGCGGCCGTGCCGGCACCCACCCCGTTGACCGCACCATTCTCCAGGTAGTCGTTATCGGCGACCCAGGTGGCGGATCCGCCGGCGCTGGTGATGCCGGAGGCGAAGGTGTCGGCGCTGGTTCCGCTCAACCCACCGTTCGAGTTGGTGAAATCCTCCACGACAATCGGCTGCAGGGCCGCAGTGGTGAAGGCCCAGGTGCTGGTGCCGCTGATGGCTGGCGACAGATTGCCGGCGTCGTCCAAAAGCACTCCGGCCGGGGCGTTGACATAATAGGCCGTATTGGCTGCCAAGGTCACGCTGCGGACCACCGACACCCTGTTGCCAATGAACTCAACCGCACCAAGTGTGGACACGTTGATGGTATCCACCACGGAATTGTCACTGGCCTTGTGGATCGTGAAGCTTCCGGTGCCCAGTTGGGCGGCCTCATTCAACTGAATCAACAGGCGGGTGTTGCGGGTGGCATTGGTCACACCGGCGGGGCTGAGGCTCTGGGCGATCGGACCGATGCTGTCGGTGGCGAAGGCCCAAGTCGCGTCGTTGGCAATCCCGGCAAAATTGTTGCCGGAAATGTCGGTGATGGCGGTGTTTGGGATCTGGATCGCATATTGCTTGTTCCCCGACAGGTTCAGCGCCGGGTTGATCGTCAGAACCAGCCCGGACGGCGACAAGCCCACCTGCAGGTTGTCGTCGACGGGGATCGTTTGCTCGATGACGTTGTCGGTCACGTTTTTGATCAGGATGTCGCCGCTGCCGATCAGAACCCGTTCATTGAAGGTCGCCACCAGGTTGGTCGTCACCGGCACTTCGGTCACGGCGTTGGGACTGAAAGTCGCCAAGGGTGCGTCGGGATCATTCCAAATCAACCGCACTTCCGTGGCGGTGATGCTGGGGGTCAGGTTCGGCGAGGGCAGCGGGTCAAAGCTAATACCGCTATCCGTGAGCCCGCCGGCAGCGGAAATCAGGGTGAAGACCGTGCCGTTGGTGATCGGGACGGTCGGCAGCCCGGTGACATTGAGGGTGGCGGACAGCGACGCCGTTCCGGTGATGTTGACCCGGTCATTGGTGGCGTCTCCACCAATTTCCATCAGGAACGTGCTGCCTCCGAGGTCCGATAGATCGCCGTCGATGGTGAGGGTGCCGGTGGAATTGGTTCCCACGAGAACGTTCTGACCGTTCCTGTCGCCGGGAGAGATCGTGGAATCGGGGAACAGGATCAACTCGCTGCCCGTTCCGCCGAGGTCCACTGTACCGGCACCGGAAATGACCTGGCCGAGACCGCTTTCGATCAGCTGCAGTTCATATGTGGTGAAGCTGCTGATATCGAAGGTGGCGCCACTGGCCACCTCGATCGTGCGGGAGAACAACTCACCTCCGTTGGTGCCGAATTCCTCGACGGCCAGCGTGCCGCCATCAATCACCGTGCGGCCCTGATGGTAGCCTTCACCCGCAATGGCGGTGGGATCGGTGGCAATGGTCAGCGTTCCCAGCCCAACCTTGGTAAGCGCGATGTTGCCACCTTCGGTAGGGGATGTAAGGGACTTGATGTCGGTAATCGGTCCCTCGATCCGAACGTCGCCGTCGCCGGTGAAGTTGAAAATCCGGTCGCCATTGACCGGAATGGCAGGATCATTGGCAAGCGTGCCGTCTGGCGCATCGATGGTGCCCGAGAGGGTGAGCAGGCCGGACTGCGATTGGATGTTGTAATTGGCGCCGCCCGTATTGCCTTGGATGGTGCCAGTCCAGCCGCTGGTGCCGGTGCTGACCAAATGCGGCGCGGCGGCGGCGATTTCCTTGCGGGCATTGAGCCCCAGTGTCTCACCGGTGATGGTGATGCCGTCAAGCCAGAGCGCGCTGGTGTCGAAATCATCGCCGCCGGTGACGAGGGTGGTGCCGGTGGTGTCGCCGAGTGAGCCGACATTGCCTGGCTTCAACCGGCCGCCATTGATCTGCACCTGACCGGTCAGGCCCGGGTTGGCGCTGCCAAGGGTGATCACCTCGGTGGTGAGGCTGCGAGCCACGACTAGGTTGCCCGCGCCTTGCACGACTTCGGTGAGGGTGCCGTTGGCACCGTTGCCCGCGCCGTCGCCGGCCAGGGCGAAGAAGGCGTCCGCCGCGACGTCAATGACTCCGGAGGCTTGGTTAATCGCATCCAGATGGGTGGCCGCAAGCACGCCTTCGGTGACAGTGGTGTTGCCGGTATAGTTGTTGGCGGAATTGGTGAGAACCACCGTGCCAATGCCGGTCTTGGTCACGCCGGCGCTGCCGGTGACCGGGGCGGTGATGAGGTGCGTCCCCGCAAGTTCGGCATTCAAGGTGGCGCTGCCGGTCAAGGTCAGCGTCGAGGGACCGTCGAGCGAGTAGGTATTGAGATTCGAAAACTTCACCTGCTCCAGCGAGACCGGCGAGTCGAGGGTGACCAGTGCCGGGGCGTTCGGCGTGGTCAGAATATCGCCAAAGATGGCGTTGGTGGTCGGCACCATATTGTCAGACCAATTGCCGGGGGTGTTGAAACTGCCGCCTCCATCGACCGCCCAGCCTCCGGTGGGAGGGGGAACCGTGCCTTCGATGCGCACCTTGCCGAGGCCGATGCCGCCATCGGTGCCAAGGTAACCATCCACACGAATCGCCACGAAGCGGCCGCTGGTGTTGGCCGGAAAGTTGAAACTTTCGCCGGCGTAGGTGTCGCTGTTAGGCGCTTCTAAGAGCGCTTGGTTCGTGATCGCCTCCGTCCAGGGACTGGAAGTTCCAAGATTGAAGACCGCGTCATCGTCAAGTGTGTCGGCGAAAGCCCCGTTCGTAATATTGATGGCGGTGCCGCCTATCGTTCCATCGGTGGTGTCCGCCACCGTGTTGCGCACCAAGACGTCAAACTGGCTTACGCCCCGTTTGTTCAAACTGGTCGTGGAGGAACCAGGAGTGTTGTCCCAATTGAAATTCCAGATTTTGATCGTGCTCAGGTCATAGATGGCACCTAGGTCGGCGACGATCCAGACCCTGCCCGCCGCAGACGCCGTTACCTCATTACCTGCGCTGCCGGTGAGCCAATACTTGCCGTCCGCACTGGTGGTTTCGCCAATGCCACCAACTCCATCTTGGTTGTAGAGCAAGGTCCCGCCAGGATCCATGCCGACGGCATTCGAAAGTTTGTCAGCTGTCCGATTCACGCTGAAGGCGTTCGAATACTTCCACGCAACGGGTGTGATCGGGTCCGCGTGGAGACCGGCCGGCCAGAGCAGCGCGAGACCGAATGCGAGTAGGCCATGACGAGGGGATTGGAACAATTGGGTTTTCATCGGTTTTGGTTCGTAGGTTTTGAGGTTGCAGGCACTTGAAAAGAGGGAGCGGCCGAAATGGCGGATGAGTTGGTTTAAAGCCACCAGAGCCCAAGTGACACTTGCGCCCGGATGGAAGGTTTTTCGTTGGGTTGGGTTGGGATTTTTTTGTCCGGATGAACCCCGGACCAAGTCGGATTTTTAGGTTCGACTTTTTAGTGGTTAGTCGCTCGCCCCGCATTTGGCAAGGCCCTGTTGCGTATTTAATTTATGAATTTGCGTCAGATACGGCGCTTGACTCGATAAGGCAGGGACCGCCCGGAATGCCGTGGCCGCATTTGCGGCACGATAGATCCGCGAAGCGCATTTCGCATGGCCGCAGGCAATTCGGTCCCTGCCTTCCCTCCGGACCGCCCGGAATGCCCTGGCTGCATTTGCGGCACGGAACATTCGCGAAGCGCATTCCGCATGGCCTCGCGCAGGCGGGGCAATTCGGTCCCTGCCATCCGGACCGCGTGGATCATCACGGCATGGACGTTTGCCAGCCGCTGCCCTCCGGTCGCCAGACATGCGGCCATTGCGCGTAATTCTCCACCAAGCCTGCCCTGACCGGGTTTTCGCGGATGTAATGCCAGGTTGACTGGTGGTCCGATTCCGAGCGGATCCGGTGGTCGAAGTAATCGCGTTGCCATGGGATGCCGAACCGGGTGGCCAGGTAGCGTTTCCAATCGCTGATCACGCGGTTCATTCCCCGATTCGTTTCCCAGGAGAACGCAACCAGCGCATGCAGGTGGTCGGGCATGAGCAATACCAGTTCCGGAAACCAGCGCCGGTGGTTTGCAAGAAATGCGACGGAATCGAGCACATGGTTCGGGATGTCGCCGCGAGTGAGATGATCGAGGCCGCGCGGTTTGCAGTTGATGGTGATGAAGAAGGTGGCGGAACTCTCGACCCACGGCGGCGGAATGTGCCCGCAGCCGCGTGCGGCGCGGTCGGGAAGTGGTTCCGGCGGCATGAAATGAGCGTGCCGTCCGGAGATCACAGGTCAAGACGGACTTCGCTTGGTGGCGAGAGCGGCAAGGGCAGGGACCGACCTCCGGGCGGTCCGGCGAATGCGCGGAGAATGAAGGGCTGATGACGGGACGTTCCGAAATCACATCGATTCAATCATTCGCATCCCATTCGCCGGACCGCTGCCATACGGAACGCGCGGGCAGGGACGGCTTTGCCTGCGGCCATGCGGTGTGCGCTTCGCGAAGAGATTGGATTTCGCTAACGCTCAAAGGGCATTCCGCAGCCGTCCGGCGCATGGGTGGCAAGGCAGGGACGGCTCTCCGCAGCCGTCCGGCGCATGGGAGGTGATTGGAATTTGAATGACCGATCCTCAGAGCCTCGCATTCGCCCGTCAATCCCACCTCATGCTCCGGACCGCCCGGAGGTCGGTCCCTGCCATGCGGACCGCCCGGAGGTCGGTCCCTGCCAATCCGGAACGCGCGGGCAGGGACGGAACTCCGCAGCCGTCCGGCGCATGGGGGGTGATTGGAATTTGAATGACCGATCCTCAGGGCCTCGCATGCACCTATCAATCGCACCTCATGCTCCGGACCGCTGCGGAGAGCGGTCCCTGCCAATCCGGACCGCTGCGGAGAGCGGTCCCTGCCAATCCGGACCGCTGCGGAGGTCGGTCCCTGCCAATCCGAACCGCCCGGAATGCCGTGGCCGCATTTGCGGCACGATAGATCCGCGAAGCGCATTCCGCATGGCCGCAGGCAATTCGGTCCCTGCCATACGGACCGCCCGGAGGGCGGTCCCTGCCTTGGTGCAAGATTGACAGTCGCAGAGGAAACAGCCCATGACTCTGGCAATGCAGCCACGCCAGAAGAAGCCCGCCCGGATTTCGCAGCCGCGGATCGCCTTGCTGGTGCCGGCATGGAACGAGTATGGGCGCGGGATCATCGAGGGGGTGTGGCAGTATGCGCAAAAGCACGGTCCGTGGCTGCTGGAGATGCAGCCGGGCGAACCGGATGAGAGCACCGCCATTCCACGCGGTTGGTCCGGCGAGGGCATGATCGCGGCGGTGCAGACCCGGCGGCTTGCGGCCAAGCTGAAGCCGCTCGGCGTGCCGGTGGTGAATGTCTCCGGCTCGCGCCGCGAGGGCATCGATTTCCCGCGGGTGACCAGTGACGCGAATGCGGTGGTGCGGATGGCCGTGGCGCACTTGCGTGAGAAGGGACTCAAGGAAATCGCCTTCTGCGGCGAGCCGGAGCGGCCGTTTCTCGACTTCTGGTCCGAAGCGTTCCAGAGGGTGATGGCCGAAGACGGGATGGAGGCGGTGGTTTACCAAGCCTCCGCGCGGCTCGGTCCGCGGGCCGGCTTGGCGGCGCGGCAAAACGACCGCCGCCGCTGGATCGAAACGCTGCCGAAACCGGTGGGCATCATCGGCTGGGCGA
>JBGSUP010000314.1:0-6781 GCA_041753485.1 Akkermansiaceae bacterium | reverse complement strand
TGCACGGCATTGACTCCGCGTGTTCTCAATTCGGTGAGTTGTGCGTGTGTCAACTTCCTGCCATCTGTATCCCTAACCTTTTGCATGCGGCATGACAAAGCAACAATTATGCCAATGTCCTTACTATTATGGACTCATTAGTATGTTGCAAAGGTAAAACCCCTCCACTCTCAGGATCTCAATCTTGCCCTTGGCATAGCGACGGAAAATCATCTGAATTTGGAATCCGTTTCTCGCTTCTGGCGTGTCCACGGTCTCCAGCGCAGTCGTCGGCGGCGGCACTGTGATTGGCTGGAGCTTGTCGAGTTGCTCAGCGTCTCGAGTGATCTTTTCGATTAGCAATGCCCGCGATGCGAACCAAATTTGAATTGCAAGGATCTTGGCTTCACCAATCAGGCTCCTGTCCCGGGCGATTCGGGTAAATTCGGCCCGGGTATCCTGATCAAAGGCGTCCTTCGCTTTTCTGTAATCGGTTTCGAGTCTGATGATTTCATCCGGCTCAACCATGGAGAAATCTTCCGCAATACCTCTGGTTTGCAATACCAGCGGAAGAAACAGGGAGAGTAGTGATTTACCGAAATTCGTTCATTCGGCCATATATCCGCACAGCATGGCGTCCCATAACCACTTTTTTCATGTGACAACGACGTCTCGGCTCCTTTCATTTTTGAAAGGGAGATTTGCGGCAGGCGAACCCCGCCAGGCCTTGATCGGAGCAACGGTAGTTTGTCCGGGCTTGCCGCGGATTCCCTGGCAGCACTCTGTGCCTACTCCGCAGCCGGGATTGCCTGATAGACGACCAGGCTGGAAGCCGGCACCGGCAGCCGCAGGGCACCTGTGGCATCGAAATCCGGTGTCTTCGGCAGCGTGCCGGAGCCGGTCACCAATACCGGCCGCAGGACCGTGCCGGCACGATCCAGGGATGCGGGCAGCCGGACCTCGAGCCTGCCGCTGCCCGTGACGCGGGCTTTGTCAGAGGCGTTGATGACAACCACCGCAAAATCCCGGCCATCCTGGCTGGACCGGATGAAGGCGAACACGCCGTCGTCCTGGTGTCCCTCGCCACAGTCCACCCACAGCGGCAGCAAGTCGCCGGTCCGCAGCACCGGCAGCTTTGCACGCAACGCGGCGAGTTTCGAAATTTCGGCGAATGCGGGCGAGTTCCTGACTTCCGCCACGGTCGGCCCGCCCTTGCGTTGATAAAACATCATGCGTCCGCTCTCGCCGTCCCGGCCGACCTGTGCCTGGTCATCGGCCAGCGCGAATTCGGTGCCGTAATACAAACAGGGAATGCCCGGCAGCGTCATCACCAAGCCCTGCGCGAGGCGGTTGCGCAATTCGCTCACGCCCTTGGCCCGGAAGCGGTTCAGGCCGTCGTGGTTCTCGATGAACGTGATCATCTTCTGTCGCGAGTTCAAGCCATCGGGCCCGGGATTCGGATTGTAGAAAGGCCTGCCGTCCGGGCCGTCCGCCGTGCGGTTGAGCAGGGCGTTTTCGAGTGCGGCGGGCGAGCCGTAATGATCTCCCGGATGGCGGAGGTATTCGCGGGCACTGAAGCAGAAATCGAAATCGAGTACCGCGTCGAGCGAGGGACTGGTGTTTTGCTGCCAGTCTTCGCGCCAGGTATATCTTCCCAGCACCGCGGGATCGCCATCATAGATCTCGCCGAAGATCAACTTGTCCGCCGCCGCCGGGCCGAGCCGCTGCCGCAGCCGCGCGGTGAATGCGTCCCAATACCCGTGATGGGCGTGCTTCACCGTGTCCACCCGCAGCCCGTCCACCCCCACGGTGGTCAGATAGAAATGATAGATCTCCACGAATTCATCCACCAGGGCGTCGAAACGGGTGCCGTCCGGAGCTGTCCAGAAATCGCGCAGCGAGAAGAAATCGCACATCATTTCCTCGCCATCGGTCTTGCCCAGGCTGTCTTCGGAAAAGCCCTTGCGGCCGTAGGTATCGAGTTGTGCGAGCACGCCCTTGGTGGCGATCGCGGTTCCTAACAACTCACGCGGACCGTCGGGCCGGGTTTTCGCCGCGTTCCACTGCGGCAAGTCCGCCCAGACGGCGTTGTCGTGATAGCCGTCCCGCTTGAAAGGCCGGACCCATTCGTCCTTGGTTTTCACATCAAAGCGGCCGTCGCTATTGATATCATAGAAAAAAACCGGCCCCGCATGGTTGAGCACCACGTCCTGGATGATCTTGATGCCCCTCGAATGGGCGAGCTTCACGAAGTCCCGGTAGTGGGCCATGCGTCCTTCCGCGTTGTCGGGATAATTCTCGCCTGTTAGAGAAACGCGGCTGGCGAGATGCGGATCGATGTCCAGCCAGTCCTGCGCCCAGTAGCCGTGGTAACCGGTTTTCCAGCCGCCGAGATCGTAGCCGGAGCGCCAGACGTTTTTGACCACCGGCGTGAGCCACAGGGCGGTCACGCCGAGATCGTTGAAATAACCGGCCTCGATGGCCTTCTCAAGGCCGCGGAGGTCGCCGCCGAGGTAGCGGTTGATGTCCTTCTGCTGTGGATCGTGCAGGGCGGGGTCGCTGCCGGGCGGTTGGTTGTTGGCGGGATCCGCATCGTGGAAACGATCGGTCATCACAAAATACATCACGTCATCGCTCCACGGCCGGGCGTGGACCGGGACAGCGAGTGAAACCAGCAGCGGAATGAATGAGACCAAGCGCACAACTCCATATGTTTGGAAATGGGCGCGGGTTGGTCAATTCCCCCGGTGGCTTGCAATCACGCGGAGGATTTCACTGCGGCCATCGCCGGTTTTCGACGAGCTGGCGAGCACCTCCGGCGCGGTGGACACGAGGGGTGCGAGGGTTTCGAGAAATCGTGCGACCGATACCCGGGTCCTTGCTGCGGACTGCTTGTCGGTTTTGGTGAACACCAGGGAGAACGGCACGCCGGTGCCGCCGAGCCAGGTCAGGAAATCCAGATCAATGCGCTGCGGTTCGTGGCGCGAATCAATGAGCACGAACACGCGGCGCAGGTTTGCGCGCTGTTCGAGGTAGTCGCCGGCGCGTTCGTTGAAATCGAACTTTTCGCTCTTGGCGGCCTTGGCGAAGCCGTAGCCAGGCAGGTCCACCAGCGACCACGATTGGTTCATCAGGAAAAAATTCAGCAAGCGGGTCTTGCCGGGAGTGGCGGAGACCTTGGCCAGCCTGTCGCGTTTGGCGAGCATGTTGATCATCGAGGATTTGCCGACATTCGAGCGGCCGATGAAGGCAAATTCCGGATACGCCCAATCCGGGCATTCCGCCAGACTGCGGGCGCTGGTGACGAACTCGGCGGACTTGATTTGCATGGAGTGGAGCGTCGGGATCCGGAATCCCCGGGGCAATCCTTGATTTGAGCCACGCGCTTCGCCCTTGCGTGGCAGTCCGCAAAGCGCTTTGGTCGCCGTAGCCTACCCTGTGGATCGCCCATGTTGAAACCGAAGTTCGCAACCCTCGCCCGGCTGGCACCCTCGCTTGCGCTGCTGTCCTGCGCGGTTCCTAGAGCGATCATCGTGGAACAAGCTCCCGTTCCCAAACCCGGGAACCCGTCGGCAAGCACCGCCGTGCCGGAACCGCCTGCTCCGGGCACACCGGACGACGGCATCCGTCTGCCGGACATGCTCGGCCTACCAGACGAGGGCGAGTTCCGCTCCACCGGCGCAGCACCCGCCAGCTCGGGTTCCGGCGCGGTGATCGCCCGTCCACCCGCCGCTCCACCACCGCTCAAACCATTGTCCCACCCCGACGGAATCTCCGAAACGAAACGCTGAGGCAAGCGATGGCCGGGGCACAAGCAACCCGTGCGCACAGAACCCGCGCGCATGCCAACTGTCACTCTCTCCATTGGCGAAGAGCTTCCCAATTGGGGCCGCAGTTACGCCCGGGTCCGCGGCACGAGTCTGAATTCCCTGGTCCGCATGCTGTTGCTTGATGCCGTTTCCACTTCCGATGCTTCGGGCGACTTCAACGGCGTCAAATTCAAGGGGAAGAAACCCACCGCTACCGAACCATGGCCCGATGAAATTTCCTCGATACCAATGTTCTCATCTCTTCGGTGGACCGCGCCGACCGGACAAGCCGGAAAACCGCACTTGGGTTGATCTCCCGACACGCCAAGGAGCGAAACGGAGTCATCTCCACCCAGGTTCTCCAGGAATTCTTCTCGGCAGCCACACGGAAACTCGGAATCACCCCAGTCCAAGCCCGCCAACATCTCCGGGACTTCCGAGTTTTCGACATCGTCCAAGTTACTCCTGGAATCATCGAGGAAGGAGGCGATTGCTCCATTCTCAACACGATCTCGTTCTGGGATGGCCTCATCGTCGCCACTGCATCAGCGGCCAAATGCGCCGAACTCATCTCCGAGGATCTCGCCGATGGACAGATCATCCAGGGGCTGGTTGTTAGAAATCCATTCAGCTGACGAGAACCTTCCATCACAAGTTTCCCCACTCGCGGCATAACCTCAATCCACTCTCAGTCATGGGCATGTTCGACACCATCCACCTGAAGACTCCTCTTGTCTGCCCCACTTGCGGCGGACAGGAACATGATGATCAAACCCACGCCTTCGATGACATCATGGCGAACTACCGGATCGGATCGCGGGTCGGTGGCGGGGTGCTCACTGGAATCGTTCAGGAGAGATTCTGGTGCTCCAAGTGTCACAAGGCTGGCGACAGCGCGGAGTCACCGGTTTATCTCGCCCTCTGAAAAATGGCGGGACGGCCGTGCTGGCTGTCATCGAGAGCGGGCTTCGAACCTTATCCCACCCCTGGAGACAAGACCTGCGGCCACACGGTTTGCAGCCGCCATCACATGAAAAAAACGGCCGCCCCATCGGACGGCCGCCTTTTGGAAAAGCACTTTCAAACCGGTGTGCAATGCAGGGAGCGCGGCCTGTGCTTCAAACTTTGTCTTGATTCGTAGAAAGAGTTATTCCCCCGACTGGCGAGCTCAAGCAAAATTTCTATTGACGTTGTGACGTTACGACGCTGAATTGCCACTCAACATGAGTGCACGTGCCACGATCTACTTCGACGAGGATCTGCATCGGCTGCTGAAGATGAAAGCGGCCCAATCCGGGTGTTCGATCTCCGACCTCGTGAACCAGGCAACCAAGGAGTCGCTCATCGAAGACTTGTCCGACATCGAGGAGTGGGAAAAACGCAAACACGAACCCGATGTCAGCTTTGAGAAGGCTCTCCAACAACTGAAGGTCAAGTGACACGGACTCCTGCGAGGCCAGACAAGTCCTTCAGCCCTGGCAGTCTGTTTACTGATGCGAAGCCGTAAACTAAATGAGGATCACCTTCAAACCAAGTGCCATCAAAGAACTCGGACGACTGCCCGATAAAATCCAGACATCCATCCTGGAGAAAATAAAGGCACTTCAGCAAAATTTGTGGGTGAATTTTGGTTCAGGTAGATCTCCAAGCGTGTGATATAGAGATACTTGCAGTAGATCGAAACTACGGTAACCATAGGCCTTTCTCATGCACAGATTGATTCGCAGGTTGAGGCCCTCGACGATGCCACTGTTATAGAGCTTCCCAGCCTTAAAATAGTTCATCAGCAGGTCCTCATGGTTGCGCAGTGTGCCGACGAACTTCTTCATGGGTGCGAGCTTGCTCCGCATGGCTCGGGCGCACCATTTCTTGAGATACCATTTTGCCCAGTGCGGACTTTCGTATTGCCAGAAACCGTCGAACGCTTCCTTGAGCGCCAGAGCCCGCAGGGATTTTAGATCGTATTTGAGCAGGTCCCGCAGTTTGGTGGCTTGCCTGATGGTGAGATTGGACCGGCGCTTCAGGAAGCAATACCGGGAATTCTTGAGGACGGGTTCGTAGCCTTCGGTGGCGAGTTGTTGGGCTTCTTGCCGCCTCACCTCATCGACGGCCTCACCAAGCTTCTTGGCAATGTGGAAGCGGTCCAGCACGTTGAGCGCGACTGGCAGCATGGCAGCGACGACGTTGAGATAGGGTTTCCACATGTCGGAACACACTACCTTGATTTTGGCACAACGCTCCACGCCAAAGGTCTCGAAGAAGCTGGTGAGGGATTGGGTGTCGCGATCCCTGATGACGCCGAGAAGGCGTTTGCGTCCGCTGTTGATCTGATAGACCAGCGTCATGTATTTGTGCCCTTTGCTGTAGGTGACCTCATCGACGCCGATGGCGGTGATGTCCTCCAGATCGCGATGTTTGAGACCGAAATCAACGACCCATTTCACCGAACGGCAGACGGTGTCCCATTTGGTATGGAAGCAGGCGGCGGTTTCCTTCCAACTCAGGCGCCTGGCCCATGATGCAAGGAAATGACGATGAACATCGCAACAGGTGTGCTTGCCCTGCGCCCACGGCACGGCTTCGACTTTGATGCCGCAGGTGGGGCAATCCACCCGGCGCATGGTATAGGAGAGCAAGACAGGAATGTTCCAGATCGGGATGAACTCGAATTCCCGGGGCCGGGACATGCGGTCGTATCCGGGACGCGGCTTTCCACAGCCGGAGCATCTGGGCCTGGCGTTGGCCCTTGGGATGATCTCGGCGATGATCCGCACCTTGTCTCCTTTTCCACTCATTTTGACGGAATGGTAAACGAAGCTCTTGAAGCGGTGGACTTTGTTGAGTAGGGTCTTGAAGTGAATCGGCGGGGCGCTGGTTGTTTAGTTGTAGCAAACGAAGTCTGCCAGAACTCGCCGGTTCATCACCACCTCATTTTTCCGCCCCCGATCGAAGCCCTGTCCGCCAAATCGCATGGAAGAGAAAGTTGTCCACAA
>JBGSUP010000313.1:0-4216 GCA_041753485.1 Akkermansiaceae bacterium | reverse complement strand
TTTTTCCGCAACTTGCACCGGATGGTCGGCCCGCGCGCCGCGGGTCGCAGCGAGCACCTCGGGCGAACGGAAGTCCTGCCAATCCCGCAACCGGCGGCGCAGGAACACCCGGAATGAAAACGGCACGAACCGGTGCAATGGGTGGCGTCCCGGGCGGGCGGAGGTCGGCGTCAGAGTCATTCGCTCAGACGCAGGCAATCCACCCGATCTATTGCTCGGAAATTTCTTTTCGGGGTTGGTGCGCATGAGAGGATGAAGGAGGGGTTCGGAGAGCAGGAGAAAAGAAGTTGGTTTTCGTTGCTCACGGTTGGTTGGATGTTGGAGTCGCTCATGACGGATGATGTTGGTCACCTGTCAGCCGGTGGATGCGGAATTTCTCCACAAAAAGGATCAGGAAAAATTTTGATCCGCGAAATTCTGCAGCCGGGACCATGTGGTGAGCAAAGCTTGTCCCGGCGGTCTATGTCCGTCGAGGTGGATGAGGCACCGGAACGCGGGTGCTTTTCGCGCATGGGCATTGACTTCGACGCTCATAGACCGTCGCTACAGGCCGGTGCACGGGCATCTCTCATTTTTTCGAATCTTTATCCTCTTTTGAAAACAGCTCGTGCCGGAGTCCGATTCGGTCTGCGGCGGCGGCGAGTTGTTTGAGGCGGAAATGGAAGACGGCATCCGTCGGTTCCGCACCTTCGGGCAAGGTCACTTTCAGCCGGCGCGGCAGGGTTTTCCCTTGGCTGTCATCGTCAGGCAGTGCGGCGAAGGCTTTGAGCAGCGTGGGGAAGGGGCACAGTTTTCCGTTGAGGTAGAACTGTCCGCGTTCGTTCGCTGTCAGGGAAGTGATGCGGTCTTCGAAAAGCCCCGAGCGCAGCCATTCGACGGCCGCATCGGTGTCCTTGGATTCGATCACCAACTTTTCCAGTTCTGCATTCGCCTTCCTCAGTCTCTCGATTTCCTCCGCGTAGCGTTGCTGATTCACCACCTCGTTTTTGACCTTGTCCAGCAGGGTTTGGTTCTCCTTGCGGAGCGCTTCGAATTCCGTGGGAAGCCGCGCATCGTTCGTGCTCATCCTGCTGATCTCGCCGAGCATCTTTTGGTTCGATTCAAGCAGACCGGCCAGGCGTTCCTTGTAATCGACGAGCGCCAGTTTCTGCCGGTCCAGTTCCTCGTTTTTCCGAACCAACGCTTCCTTGGCGTCGAGCGCCCGCTTCATGCCGATGGAAGTTCCAACCGCACCGAGCACCAGCGCCAGCAAAAGGGCCGCCGCTGCGAAAACCGGCCCGCGATGGCGGCGGGTAAAACGCAGCATGAGATAGGTGACGCTCGGTGGGCGGGCCTCGACCGGTTTGTGTTGGAGAAAGCGGAACAGATCCTCCGCCATCGCCCCCGCGGACTCATAGCGGCGTGCAGGATCTTTTTCGAGAGCCTTGAGCACGATCCAGTCGAGGTCGCCACGCAGGGCGCGGGGCGAGACTCCCGGATTGGAAATTCGGGTTGAGCCGGGCCGGGCTAACAACTTGGTGAGCTTCGTGCTTGGTTTGGGAGGCGTTTGCACGCGGATCAGGTGTTGCATCTCGGCGTAGGCAGCGCTGCGAAGCTGGTCGCCGTCCAGAGGTGTTGCTCCTGTTAGGAGTTCATACAGGATCACGCCCAATGAATAGATGTCGCTGCGGGTGTCCACATCCAGCGCGTTGATTTCCGCCTGTTCCGGACTCATGTATTGCGGCGTCCCGATCATCCGTCCGAACTGGGTGAAGATCGTTTTCCCGGTGAGTTCCGTGCCGATCGCTTTCGCGATTCCGAAGTCGATCACCTTCACCACCGGTTTGCCATCGTGGTGCGAGACGAGGATGTTGGACGGTTTGAGGTCGCGGTGGATGATGCCTTTCTGGTGCGCGTGCTGCACGGCTGCGCATACGTCGGTGAAAAGCTCCACCCGTTCCCATATGACGAGGTTGCTCTCCGCGCAGTATCTGGTGATTGGCACGCCATTGACCAGTTCCATCACGAAGTAGGGCCGCCCGCCCCCGGTGGTCCCCGCATCATAGACCTTGGCGATGTGCGCGTGATCCATCAAGGCCAGCGCCTGGCGCTCGGCCTCGAAGCGTGCGACGATTTCCCTGGAGTCCATGCCCGGCTTGATCACTTTGAGCGCCACCTGCCGATTCACCGGTTGGCTTTGTTCGGCCAGAAAGACCGTGCCGAAGCCGCCCTCGCCGATCTGCCGGAGCAGCTTGTAGCGCCCGATCGTGTCGCCTTCACTCTCGCTGCGCACAGCGAGCCAGAGTGGATCGGCCGGGGTAGACATGAATGTTTCATCTGCAAAGTGAGCGGCGATGAGCGACTCAACTTCTTCGCGCAGCACCAGATCGCCACCGCACGACTCGTCGAGCCAGGCGGTCCGTTCCTGCAAGTTTCGGATTTCCAATGCTGCCTGCAGGATCATTTCCAGAGTGGGTTGATTGGGCATCGCGGTGGGTTTTTGGTGGAAATTCGAGAGCGCCTTGGTGCTGGATCCCTTTTATGCGAAATCAACCCGGAGAACGGATCAAATCATCCGGGACTACGCCATGGTTGCGGAAAAGCCGGATGCCCGATCAAGCATCACGTTTCAGTTCCCGGAACAACCAGGCCCGCGAAAAAATCCAGTCGCGCTTCGCCGTGGGTGTCGAAATGCCGAGGGCCTCGGCGGTTTCCTCGATGGTCATGCCGACGAAGTAGCGCAACTTCACCACCTCGGCCTTGCGCGGTTCGATTTGGGCGAAGCGATCAAGGATTTCGTTGATGGCAAGGATCTCCTCATCCTGCGAGGCAATACCGGCGATGCTGTCTTCCGCGAACCCGGTCCGCTGCAATCCGCCGCCGTGCCGCACGGCCTTCCGACGCCGCGCCCGGTCGATCAGGATGCGGCGCATCGCTTCGGCGGCCGCGCAGAAAAAATGCTTCCGCCCTTCCCACTTTGGTTCTCCGGGCGAGAGCTTCAAGTAGGCTTCATGCACCAGGGCGGTCGCCTGCAAGGTATGCGCCTCGGCTTCCTGCCCCAAGCGCCATGCCGCCAACTTGCGCAACTCGCCATAGACCATCGGAATCAACTCCTCCGCTGCTTGCCGGTCTCCCTCGCTGGCCGCATGGAGGATGAGAGTCACGCTGTCACTGCGGGTTGTCATCGCGCATGGGCCCGTTCGGGAGATCATTCAGGCCGTGACATCCACGGTCAAATCGCCGCCGAGGCTCTCGATGGCCGCAGTCAGGGTGGCTGGCTCCGCGGTTTCCGGGATGGAAACCACGCCGCGCGCCCGGAACATCGGATGGCCGCTCATCGGCGCGCTTTCAAGTCCCGTCGTGAGTTCCTCGACGTTGCCGCCCGCTCCGGCAATCGCGGCGGTGAGTTCGCGCACGATACCCGGCCGGTCGTTGCCCACCACCTCGACACCCAGGATGCGGCGGGTGGGCAGATCTTGGGCGGATTCGCGCACGGCCTGCACGGTGAGCCCCGGAATGCCCGGGCTGTGAAGTTCCGCCAGCAGGCCATCGACGGCGGCCGCCGGACATTCGATGCGGACGATCCCGGCGAATTGTCCGGCCATGCGCGCCATCCGGCTTTCCAGCCAGTTGCCACCGTGTCTCGCCACCGTGTCCGCAAGCGAACTCACAAGGCCCGGGCGGTCGCTGCCGAGCACGGTCATGACGAGATAGGATTGCATGCCGGAATCCAAGCAGAGCCCTGCGGGAATGCCAAAGGGAATCGGCGCCCAGGTGATTCCACCGCCGAGATTTTCCTTGCTCCGCTCTTGTGGATCGAAAAAAAGCCCGCCAGTCTCCCAGCATATCGAACGACGAAAACCATGGCCAGCGAACATCCTTTTCAGATTCTGTTTGAGACCCTCGGGCACCTTCCGGTGGCCCATGCGGAGTCGGTGAACCGGCGGGCCTATGAGATCTTGTATGACATCCTGTCGGTGCCGGTGGAGAAACCCG
The DNA here is from genome assembly GCA_041753485.1 of Akkermansiaceae bacterium. Taxonomy (GTDB): domain Bacteria; phylum Verrucomicrobiota; class Verrucomicrobiia; order Verrucomicrobiales; family Akkermansiaceae; genus Luteolibacter. Next base: position 241 of record JBGSUP010000313.1, on the reverse strand, counting down.
GCCGCTGCATCCTGCTGCGCGCGCCGCGTGCCGGGCATGGCAAAACCCACTTGCTCTCGCGCATCCAACATCATCTCGGTGCGAGCCATGAGTTCATTCCGCTGCGTGCGGCGTTCGGCAGTCAAATCGACGCCGCCACCGTGATCGATGACACCATGCGGCGCTTGTTGCGCCCGCTGCCGGCCTCCGGCGGGCTCTGCGTTCTGGATCTGGTGACCCGGCGGCTTTTTTCGGCCGCCCT
>JBGSUP010000312.1:0-2328 GCA_041753485.1 Akkermansiaceae bacterium | reverse complement strand
GCGGCAGAATGCGTCTGCTGGTCGAGCAGGCCGGCGATGGCGGCGGAAATCCCGGGATCGCCCACCCAGCCGAGCTTGTTCCAGGTGTTCAGCCGCGACACTGCATCCCGGGGGCCGGACAGGAGGCGGCCGATGGCCTGGATCTCAAGCGCGGAGGACTTGCCGAGACGGAATAACGAGAAACCTCCGCGCAACGACTTGCCGAGTTTGCGGATCGCATGGATTTCCTCGGCGACCCTGCCCTTTGAGTCGAGCAGGCCCAGCAGCGACTGTTTCATGGTTTCGCAGCCGCTGATCAGGCGTTCGCGCACGACTTGTGCCGAAATTTCATCCGGGTCCCGCATCGACTTAAAGGAAATCACAAACCAACCCGGCTGTCATGGGGGATCGTGTGACAAATCGCGGATCCTGGATTTCAGCGGACGCTGCTTGTTCCGGACGGGTCCACCACAGGTTGCATCCGGAGCTGCTTGAACTCCGCCCGCATGGCCTTCCCGGCGTGCAATTGCAGCGCGATCACCCCCTTGGCGGCGCGTTTTTCAGGATGGACGTCCTCGATTTCGGCGGCGAGTCCGCCGTTGACGAAATGTTGCACGAGATGGCCGCGGGCGACGATGCGGAAGGTGTTCCATTGTGCCAGATCGACGGCGGGGGTTTCGAGTTTTCCGATGACTTCGGGTTTATCGCCGAGTTTCACCTTTTGGCCGCGCTGGCAGGCGATGCCACGGCCGCGCTCCTCATAGAGCATGCCGAGATAGGGTGCGTTCGGATGCAGGTCCATCTGATAGCCGCCGACCGACCACTTCGCGGCGTCCAGCAGCTTGCTCCGGTATTGCACGCCGGAGTTGTTGTTGCCGGTGATGCGGGCCTTGAATTCGAGTTCGAAATCGCCGGGTTCGCCGCCCTGCCAGATCAGGAAGGTGTTGGCGGCGGTTTTCTTGTCCGTGTCATTGGTTTCGCCGATGAGCACGCCGTTCTCCACCCGCCACAAGCGCGGATCACCGGACCAGCCGTCGAGGTCCTTGCCGTTGAAGATTGGTTTCCACTCCGCCTGGCAGACGATGGCGGAGATTCCAAGAACCAGAAATGTGAGGATTTGTATCACGACTGGTCCAATACGGAGTTCCGCCACCGAAACAATCAGGATAAATCAGGAAAGTGGAATGTGCGCGAGGAGTGCGGTCATCGTCCCACGTATTCGTCAAGCAATCGCAGCTAACAGCGGTATTGCTCCAGCGACAGTCCGGGTGGCGTTTGGTGATCCACATTGGGGATGAAGCCTCCGGTTTTCATCAGCGGCACCAGTTGGGTCACGTCGCCACTGGTGTCCACCATCAACGGGATGTTCAACTCGTCGGGTTCGGCAATCAGCCGGCGGTAACAGGGTGCCGTGAATTCGTCGGAGAACTGCCGTTAAATCCTCGGGCCGTTGTTGTGGCCCATGTCTTCGGCCAGCATCATGAAGGTGGGCACGCAGGTGGTAGCTATTTGCCGGATGCGCCCCGTTTACTTTGCGAGGAAGACTTTCAGCGCGCGGCCCATGGCGTGGATGTTCTCGGCCGGCATGCCAGGGCTCACCCCGCCACCCACCGAGAGGATCATGGGGTGGCCGTCCGCGCGGCGGAGGATGTCGAGGGAGACTTGCTCGACTTCGGCGGGGGTGCCACGGACGCCGACATCCAAGGGCGGGAGGTTTCCCATGAGCGTCATGCGTCCGCCGAGGCGTGCTGCGGCGCTGGCGATGTCGGTTTGCTTGCCCCAGTTGAGGACATCGAAGCCGGCGTCCGGCAGGTGCTCCAAGCAGACCTCCACGCCGGCGTCATTGTGATAGACTTTCACCCAGTTAGCCGGGAAGGCGTCGCAAATCCGCTTCAGATATGGGTGGGCGAACTCCATGTAATCGTCCGGACCGATCATGCCGACGATGTCGTCGAGGACGAGGATGCCCTCGACGCAGGGACCGATCGCCTCGGCCTGCGCCTTGAGCCAGTCAATGGTGAGGGTGGTGCAGATGTCGATGAGGCGCTTGGCCGCATCCGGTTCGTCCATGAGATCCATCATGAACTGGGTGACGCCGCGGAAAAAGGAGGCCGTGCAAAGCGGACCACGCGCCGCGACGACGGGCATGGTGTAGCCGGCGTCGAAGATCCTCTGTTTGGTGGTGGCCAAACGATGCAGGACGAGCGGGCAGAAGCCGTCGCTGCGCGGGTTGGGCGCGGTGAGCTCCGCCAGATCATCCAAATGAAAAGGGATGCGTTCCTCGCTGGGTGTCTGGTGAGGCCAGAACCGGATCCGGACACCGAGGGCGGACGGTTCAGCCGCCATGCC
>JBGSUP010000311.1:0-1630 GCA_041753485.1 Akkermansiaceae bacterium | reverse complement strand
CCGTCGAAGCCAAGTTCGGCTTCACCGTCGCCCGCAGCGAGCACCTCGTCGGCGGCGCGGCGATCGATGCCACCGGCCACCCGCTGCCCACGACAACGGTGCAGGCCTCGGAACAAGCCGACGCCATCCTCTTTGGCTCCGTGGGCGGTCCGAAGTGGGAAAACCTACCGCCCGAAATCCAACCGGAACGCGGCGCGCTGCTCCCCCTCCGCAAGCACTTCGGCCTCTTCGCCAATCTCCGCCCGGGCGTCTGCCTGCCCGCCCTCACCCACGCCTCGCCAGTCAAACAGGAGCTCATCGCCGATGGTTTCGACGTGCTCTGCGTCCGCGAACTGACAGGCGGGGTCTATTTCGGCACGCCGAAAGGACGCCACGAGGAAAACGGCGAACCCGTGGCGCTCGACACGATGATTTACAAGAAGAGCGAGATCCAACGCATCCTGCGCGTCGCCTTCACCGCTGCCATGGGTCGCAAAAAACGCCTGATCTCGGTGGACAAGGCGAACGTGCTCGCCTCCTCCGTGCTCTGGCGCGAGACCGCAGTGGAAATCGCAAGGGAATTCCCCGAGGTCGAACTCTCCCACATGTATGTCGATAATGCGGCCATGCAGCTCATCCGCCGCCCGGGTTTCTTTGACGTGCTCTGCACCGAGAATCTCTTTGGCGACATCCTGTCCGATGAAATGGCGATGATTTCAGGCTCGCTGGGCATGCTTCCCTCGGCCTCGCTCGGCACGCAAAACGACAATGGTCTCTACTTCGGCATGTATGAACCGTCCGGCGGATCCGCTCCGGACATCGCAGGCCAGGGCATTGCAAACCCGATCGCCCAGATTCTCTCGCTCGCCATGCTGCTGCGCTTCTCGCTGGGAGAAACCGAAGCTGCAGACGCGATCGAAAACTCCGTCTCCCAAGCCATCGCCGATGGTTTCCGCACCGGCGACATCGCCACCGGCCGCGAGGGCGAAACCAAGGTCGGCACCTCGGCCATGGGCGATGCCGTGCTGGCGAGGCTTTGAAAACACCCGCTCCGGAGCAGGCCGCAATCCCACTTGCCCCGGCCCGGACTTCGGCCTAGCGTGCCCGTCCCATGTTGGATTGGATCGCACCTCGCCCGCACCGCCGGTTTGCCGCCCTGATGAGCGCGCTTGCCTTGCTGCTGGCACCCGTCTTGCAGGGCCAGGGACAGCCGCCCGTAGCACCCGCCCAGTTCGATCCGTCCGATGTGTATTTCCAAGGTTATCTGGCCGTCCGTGCCGCCGAGCAGCTTGAATCCGCCGGCGACTTCGCCGGAGCCTTGGAGAAACTCGAAAAGGCCGACGACTTGTTCAACGCGGTGAAAATCCATCACCCGGCGTGGAAACCCGCCATGGTCGGCGGCCGCCGCGACAAAACCCTGGAAACCATCAGCCGGGTGCGCCCGCTCGCCGAGGAGGAAATCCGCAAGAACCGCAACGCCGTGGCCGAACTGGAGGGCGGTGCCAGACAAGGCGGGAGTCGGATCGATCCCGCCGACGGCGTGCTTCCGCTCACGCCGGGAATCCTTGAGGTGGACCCGCTCGCCTCCCGCCGCTTGCAAGACGCCGAAACCGAAGTGCAACGCCTGCGCTCGGAAGCCGGCGGCGGCAAT
>JBGSUP010000310.1:0-8246 GCA_041753485.1 Akkermansiaceae bacterium | reverse complement strand
GGACATCAGACAATAAGACAACACCCGGCAACCCGTGAACTTCTCACACATCCGCATCAGCATCCGGAAATGCTCGCGTTCATTCACCTCCAACACAAAGTCCCGCCCCACCACCCGCGAGATACAATGGTAAATCGCCGGTTTCGTCGGTGAATCCTTCCAAGGCACAATCCAGCGCCTGCGGTTGTTCCTGCTCATTGATGGAACGGAGATTACCCCACTGCGATCAGGGGCGCAAGGGAATTTCCTGTTAATAAGCCTGGCTTTTTGTTTTTTGTTTAACAGTTTAACAGTTCATGAAGGCGGAAAGCACGGCTCCCAACGCGGTAAGCGCGGTGATCGTGGCGGTGTGCCCCGCGGATGCCGGAATCAAGCGCTACGTCAGGGCGTCGATTGCTCCCGTCGAAAGCAGGCTGCGGCGGAGCACCAGCACACAGGCCACCGTGATGACCGCCGGATGGCCGAATCCGGAAAACGCCTCGCCACCCGGGACCAGGCCGGAGATCACACATGCCAGCAGCACGCCCACAGCCACCATGGCATGCCGCCATTTCCCCCAAAGGAACATGACCATCGTGACGGTCAGGATGGTCAGGATGCCGAGTTGATCGATGCTCATCTCGCAAGCAGTTTGCGGGAAAACCGTCGGCCGCGACGAGCACTGATTGCGCCCCGTCCGCCTCTTTCCCTCTTGTGCGAGGCATGACAATCGCGACAGTCGGAAATCATGAAACGCAGAACCTTCCTCGCGGGCGTTGGTGGAACCGTCGGAGCCATGGCCGGAGCCGCCGAGATCGTTGCCACCGGCAAAGCACCCATCGCACGCCGCCCGCTCGGGAAAACCGGGCGTTCGTTGCCGATTGTCGGCTATCCCTGCCTCGCGTTGAAAAACGGCGACCAGAAAACCGCCACGGAACAACTCCGCAGGGCCTTGGACATCGGTGTCGATTACTTTGACGTCGCGCCCTCCTATGGCAAGGACGGCGAATGTGAAATCAAGACCGGCGAAGGACTCAAGAGCGTGCCCCGCGACAGATATTTCATTGCCTGCAAGACCAAGGAAGACGATGCCAAGCAGGGCCGCATCGAACTCGAACGCTCGCTCAAACGCCTCAACACCGATCACTTCGATCTCTATCAACTTCACTGCCTCCAGCGCGAGGACGAGGTCAAACAGGCGCTAGGCCCCGGCGGCGTGCTTGAAATGATCCTCAAGGCAAAAGAGGAGGGGAAAGTCCGCCACATCGGCTTCTCCGCCCACACCAGCGAAGCGGCTCTCGCCGCCATGGACGGCTTCGACTTCGACTCCTGCATGTTTCCCATCAACTTCGTCGAGTGGTTCAAGACCGGCTTCGGCCGCGAGGTGGCCGACCGCGCGGTGGAGAAAGGTGTTTCACTCATCTCCATCAAGCCTGTGTCCCGCGGACTCTGGCCCGTGGACGTCAAGAAAACCTACGAGTGGTGGTATCGCCCGCTCGAAGAGGAAAGCGAATACCAACTCGCCATGGACTGGGTGCTCACAGTGCCCGGCATGGTTTCCACGGTGCCGACCAGCTACTTCGATGTCTTCGACAAAACGGTGGACGCCGCGCGTCGCTACCGGCAGATCCGTCCCGCAGATCTGGATTCCCTCAAAACCCTCGCCCAATCCTGCACGCCCATCTTCAAGCCCGGACCCATCGACGAAAAACGCGCCGCCGCCTTCCTCGCTCTGCCGGAAGACCAACGATACCCGGCGAGGATGTCGTGAATTCACAACACCCGGTTAGCTGACAGTTCCACCGGACACATCCAACCATTCAGCGTGCCGGAGTTGATGACTGAAATCCATCCGCCAATCGAAACGGTCACGGAACCACTCGCGGTCAATACCGAGCAGCGGATGGCCGCGAACGCGATCCTGGAGGAAGCCTTCATCACAGGGCATCCGGCCGAGCCGGAAACCATGGCGCGTCTCGAAGCGGCGGGCAAGCAGAAGCATGCCGCCGTTTGGCATGCCGTGCCGTGGATCGTGGTGATGCTGGCCCTGGCATGTGTGGTGTCACCGCTACTCGAGACGTATCTTGATGAGGTGTATTCGAGACAAATTCCGACTGAGAATCAGCCACCTCCCTTGCCCGCTGGTGTCACAGAACAGGGGCGTTTGCTGCTGGGCGATCCAGCGATGAGCAGGCTTGAGCGTACTAGACGTCTGCATCTCAGCGATCCGGAAAATCCAGCCTATTTCGCCGAATATGTCCAGGCATGGATGATAGACCATGACGGTTTACCGCCGGGTTTTCTGGAAATCGTCTCGCGCATCGCGCCAGACAACGCCTTTTTTCTCTACCTCGCTGCCGCCGCGACGGGTGGGGAGTCCATTGATAAAAAGAAATATACCGGTGCTCCACAGAGGCGGCGTTTGATCAATGGAGTGCGCCTGCCTCCGCTGCCGCGCGAAGTAGAATACGACATCACCGACCGTGCGGCCTTTGATGATGCATTGGGTTTGATCGCCAAGGCAGCAGCACTTCCCGCGTTTGAAACCTACACGAATCGGATGATCGCCGCGAGAATCCGCCACCTTCCCAGCCTCGACATGGAGGAACTGGCGGCGTCACTCTCACACGTTTATTCGACTCCAAACTCATTAATGTCACTTCGCAAGGTTGTGGACTTGACGGGCGCAGGCGCCGAGGAACTCTCGAAGAGCGGAAGAAAAGACGAGTTCATCGCGCTCGCGGCGCAGCGCGATGCATTACTCGCAGGACTTGCCCGCAATCCGGACATCCATCTGGTGGGCGAACTCATGCATGCAGTTATTGCCGCTGGTACGGCAGCCCAGTTCAACGCTGCCGCGGATCGCCTCGGGCTGGCGGAGATGGCTGAAAAATACCGCAAGCAGGCGGATGCGTTACAGGAGGAAAAAGACCGGCGGGCCATCCGATCTAACAAGGAGGACGGTTCTTTATTCGAGGGTCGCGGCGCGTCCCTAAATACAGTTGTCCGCCTCACCCGAAATTTCGTGACCTCCCCGCCGCCGATTGAAGCATCCAGATTGGAGCCCATGCGGATGGTCGAGCACGAGTTTTTGGGCGGCTTGGGTGTCCTGTCCGTGGCGATCCTGCTGCTGGTCGCCGCGCTGGTGTTGTTCTTATTGCGCTTCTTCATGCCGCGTCGCATCCGGGTTCCGGCGAAGCTCATGGCCAGGGTGATTGACATGGCTGACTGGTGCTGGGTGCTGTTGTTGGGAGTCGTCTTGCCGATTGCCCTGTTTCTCGTCATCACACGTCTCACGCCGCTGGGTGGCAGGGACTATGGCTTCATGCATTTCCTTTTCGCTTTTCCCGGCGTGCATCTCATCGCCTTGTCGCTCGGTCTGCTCCTTGTGCCGGCCATGGTCATGCGGTGGCGCCTTTCGCAACGTCTTGCGCCTTTCGGTTTCACGAATCACAAGGCCACTTTATCCATCGCCGTGACTGCGTTGTTGTTGGTTCCGGCGCTCTTCGCATATCCCTTTCTGGTCCGTATCGGCCTGTCAAGGTGGACTCTGGGTGTCCTCGCCGTGCCGTCTGCACTGGTCTTGTGTCTGATATTGGTGAACAGCTTCCACTGTCTGTTCGGAAAACCGATCATCCGCCTCTTCAAGACAACCACTGCCATCGCCGTGTTGCCCGCATATGCGATCGCCATCATCGCGTTGTGCCTGCTAATGCCGATCTACCACTCTGCGGAAAAACGCTGGATGGCCAAGGACACCCTGACGCGTATTGATCCGGAGGCGGCCGATTTGGGAGCCTATGAGTTCAAGATCGCCGCGCAGAAACGCCGGGAGATCATCGCGATCACGGGTTTCAAGGCCGCAGCAGATTCCATGCGGTGACGAGCGCCTTGAGACCGGCCATTTCGATCGATGGATCGACACCCGCACCCCACAACAGGCGGCCGTCCTCGTGCTGGACCTGCACGTAGGCCGCGGCGCTCACATCCAATCCGCCGCGCACGGCGTGCGAGCGGTAGTCGGTGACCTTGAAGTCCTTGAGCCCGATGCCCTCCAGCGCGTGGACAAACGCGTTGATCGGCCGGTTGCCGTAGCCCTCGATGCGTTGTTCCTCACCGTGATTGAGAATGGCCGCCTGGCATTTCACCAGGCCGCGCTCGCCCACCTGGTGGATGAGTTCGTAGTCGGTCACATCCAGCGGGCTGGCAACATTGACGAACTCGCGGAAGAAGGCGTCGCGGATCTCATGGTTAAAAAGCCCGGCCTTTCATTTATCCATGTCTCCGGGGCGCACACCGCGCAGAACGGCTTCTACGAAACCGTCAGGGCTAACACCAACAAACGCGCCCGCGAAGCCATCGCCGCGCGCGGCATGGACCAGTTCCAAATCGTCTTGCTCGACGCCTTGCCTTAAACTCCGCCAAATCTGCTGCGAGGGGGCAGTGGTGCTAGTTCGACGGGATCGGTCTTACACAGAATCTCCGCAGCCGCGACCATGAAGCGGGTGCTTTGCCGTGGTTGCATGCCCAAGCGCTGAAGTGGCTCGCCAAGCTGGCAGGATTTCGCTCCGACCGTCGATCTGGAGCAGGCATTCGGCGAAGGCCAGGTTATGGTCCCCGCAGACGTCCAGCCGCCCGACTTGCCGGTGAATTCGCATCGCGGAATCGAGATTGGCACCGGAAGCCGGCAACTGGCTCCGCAAAACTTTCCCCTTTTTCGGGTTGCCACGGGCGTGGACGGCCCCTAGCTTCCACCTCCCGCGACTTTCAAACCACCTCACGCGATGTCCAAGCACAACAGTCTCAAATCCAGCGCCACCGTCGGCGGCAAACGTTCCGTTCTCAAGCGTTTCGAGCGCGTCAAGCTGCTTAAATCACGCGGCGAGTGGCAAGCCGGCCGCTCTCCCGTGGGCCTGCCGAAGACCAAACAAGAGGGTTGAGCCCTCGTTTGGATTCCCCTTCCCACGCGCGGAGCCCTGAGGGTTTCGCGCCTTTTGCATTTGGACCCACCGTCATGAACGAAGGCACCCGCCTCAACAAATACCTCGCTTCCTGCGCTGTGGGATCCCGCCGCAAGTGCGACGAACTGATCCAGGCAGGCCGCGTCGAGGTGAACGGCAGCCCTTGCGTCAACATGGGCACCCGCATCGTGCCGGGCGATCATGTCCGGCTCGATGGCAAGCGCGTCGCCCCGCGCGAACCGGTGATCGTGGCCTTCCACAAGCCCCGCGGCTACGTTTGCACCCGCGAGGACGAGCTCGGCCGCGATACGATTTACGCCCTGCTGCCCGAGAACTTGCGGGCCTTGCACCATGTGGGCCGCTTGGACCGCGATTCGGAAGGCCTGCTGATCCTCACCAACGATGGCGATCTCTCGCAGCAACTGATGCACCCGTCGAAATCGGTCGAAAAGGAATACCTCGTCACCTCGAACCAGGCCTTTGAAAACGCCCACCTCGACCAGTTTCTCGAAGGCGTTTACACCCCGGAAGGCAAGCTCAAGGCCAAAGCGATCGAGCGGCTCTCGCCCCGGCGCATCAAGATCGTGCTCGACCACGGCGCGAAACGCCAGATCCGCGTGATGTTCGAAACCCTCGGCTATCAAGTCACCAAGCTGATGCGCGTGCGCGTCGGCGGGCTCTGGCTTGGCGATCTCGAGCCCGGGCGTTTCGCGATTCTCAATCGCAGGGAAACCGCCATGCTGCTTGGCACCGCGGAGACCCGGGAAATGCATAAACCGCGGAAAAACCAACCCGGGTGAACCCAGCACGCGCATGAAGGCCGTCCACCTGAAGTCCAGCCGCCTCATCCGGATTTTGGCCGTCTGCCTGCCGCTGGCACTTTTTCCCGCCCACGGCCAGATCAATGCCCTGAAAAAAGCCGCGGCAACGGAAGAGCCGGGGAAACCCGCCGCTGCCGAGACACCCGAGGAGGCCCGTAAACGGCTCGAACAATGGCTTCAGGATGCGCGAGACATCCTCAGCCGTCTTGATGATGCCGGAGCCGCCGCAGGACTTCCCGAGGGAATCACCGCTGCGGAAGCCGACCAGCGCCGCAGCGATCTGGAGCAAATGGTGCTCACCACCGCCCGGGCTCTCAAACTCCTCTCCTCCGGCAATGAGACCGCCAAGGCGCTCGAGGAATCCCGGGCGAAGGATGCCGCATGGACCGGCTTCACGGAAAATCCCCCGTATTCCATCCTGCTGGTCGATGAACTGCTCGACCAGCGCGACGCGATCCGGGCAAACCTCACCTCATCCCAATCCTCGCTGGCCAATTACGAGCACCTGCTTGCCAGCCTGCTCGGCGAAATCAAAGCCGCCGAGGAAGTCGTCAACTCGCGGATTCTCGCCGCGCAAAGTGCCGATGAAAGCACCCGCGACGCCGCCAAGTGGCGCCTCGATGCGGCACGCATCAAGTCCCGTCTGCTCGCCGCACGCGCCGGTCTGCTGCGCGCCAGCCGTGATGCCCTCGAGGACCGCATCGCCGCCGTCACCTCGGACCTCGCCCTGATTGATCGGAAAATCAAAGTTGCCAAGGCGAACTCCCGCTTCGCCGACGAAGACCTGGCAGCCGTTGAGAAGCTCACCAAACAGCAGAAATCCGCCGCACAGAAGGAAATCGACGGCGTTTCAAAACGCCTCAAGTCCGCCATCGCCGCACGCAACCAGGCGCAGTCCGCTCACGACTCGCTCGCCGCCACCGCCGCTTCGTCCGCCGCCACTCCCTCCGATGAACTCAACCTGGCGAAATTCCGGCTGGAAACGGCTGAAGGGCGCGTCGATGCCTTGCAGTCGATCATCGAAGGGCTCGAGAGTCTGATCCAACTGCAAAACGTCAACTTTGCCGCCTATCAGGAACGCAAGGCGATCATCGATGCCGGAGACCCGCGGGTCCGGGCCGAGGCCTTGGGATCGCTCCAGCTTCTTCTCGATCGCCTGACCACCTGGAAGAACGTCGTTGATAATGACATCACCGGCACCAACGCCGATCTCGACCACCTGGACTCGCGCCTGGCATCCATCGGCCCGGATGATCCGCGCCGGCTTCTGCTCGGCGAACTGCGTGCGGTCACCAACGAGGAGAGCGCCATGCTCCAGCGGATCGCCAATGCGGTGACCGCCAAGCGCAAACTCCTCAAACGCTGGGTTGTCGAATTCACCCCGCAGCCTGCCGAAGCCAAGCCCTTCCAGCGCATTTTGAAACTCGGCAACAACACCTGGGAAACCCTCAAAAAAACCTGGGGCTTCGAGGTGACGAGTTATGAAAACAAGGTGGAAGTCGATGGTGAGACCTTCACCGGCAAGGTGCCCGTCACACTGGGCATGTTGCTGCGTGCGCTGATGTTTTTCGTCATCGGCTACTGGATCGCCTCGAAAATCGCCAACCGCATCCAAGCCACCCTCGTGGCCCGCGCCTATATCGTCGATTCGCACGCCCGCACGTTGCGCAACTGGGCCATGATCGCCGTCGGGATTTTTCTCGCCATTGCCACGCTTTCCTTCCTCCGGATCCCGCTCACGATCTTCGCGTTCTTCGGCGGCGCGCTCGCCATCGGCCTCGGCTTCGGCATGCAGACGCTGATCAAGAATTTCATCAGCGGCATCATCGTGCTCGCCGAGCGCAAGATCCGCGTCGGTGACATCCTCGATGTGGACGGCTTCATCGGCACCGTCACCGAAGTCAACACGCGCTCCTCGATCATCCGCAGCCCTGATGATGTGGAAACCATGATCCCCAACTCGGTCTTTCTCGAAAACCGGGTGACCAACTGGACGCTCAGCAGCTCGAAAATGCGCCGCAGCCTGCGCCTGGGAGTCGCCTATGGCAGCGACCCGCAGCAAGTGATGGGAATCCTAACCGATTCCGCCCACCGCCACGGACTGATCATCAAGGACCCGGCACCCTTCGCCGTTTTCGAGGATTTCGGCGACAACGCCCTGATTTTCAGCCTCTACTTCTGGGTCAGGCTCGTCGGAGGAACCAATGCCATGATCGTCACCAGCGACCTGCGCCTGATGATCGAAAAACGCCTCACCGAAGAAGGAATCGGGGTGCCTTTCCCACAGCGCGAAATGCACCTCACTACCGACCGGCCGATCCAGGTCCAGTGGTCGAAGCACGCCGATCAAACCGCTGAAACCCCGGAAGCGGAATAGAATCAGCGCCGCAAGCGGCGGCGGAGCATATCGAGGGCCTCATCCGCCTCCGAGACCTTGAGCAGGCGCGCCGCCGCAAAATACACGCCCGCCGCCACGCCCACGGTG
>JBGSUP010000309.1:0-2966 GCA_041753485.1 Akkermansiaceae bacterium | reverse complement strand
ATTGCCGATCACGCCGGACTGGATGACCTCCACCGCGCGGCGCAGTCCGTCCTGGGCGCTTCCCTGATTGCCCATCTGGGTGGCAAGTTGGTTTTTAACCGCCAAATCGCGCATCATGCGGGATTCCCAAACAGTCTGGGTCAGCGGTTTTTGGCAGTAGATATGCTTGCCCATGCTCATGGCCATGATGCCGGCCACGCCATGCACATGGTCGGGTGTCGAGACCGTCACCGCGTCGATCTCCTTGTCCATCTTCTCAAGCATCTTGCGGAAGTCCTTGAACTTGGCCGCGCCCGGGAAACCCACGGCCATTTTGCCGAGGGCTCCGTCATCCACATCGCAGAGCGCGACCACGTCGAGTCCGCATGCGGCGCTGCCGGTGACATCGCTGGCACCCTTGCCGCCGACGCCGATGCAGGCCAGCCGGATTTTACTGTTGAGGTTCTGGCCGCGCAAGATGGCGGGGCCGGCAAACAGCGCGGAGCCGAGGCCAAGCCCGGTTTTGCCGATGAAGGATCTGCGATTCAAATGAGTCATGATGGCAGAATACGCAATCAGAACCCCGGCTTGATCAACCAAGTTGCATTGACGCGAAACCTTGCCCGCAAAGCCCCGGTTTCGCGGTGGGAATCCGTCGAGATCCGCTCTCAGGCTTCCGCCAGTCCTGCGGCACAATCCTGCCTTGCCCCGGGCCGCCCCGCCTGCTTCCATCCGCGCCCCAACACGCAATCCCATGGCCAACAAAGACGTCACTGATCCCGCCCGCATGGAAAAAATCGTTTCCCTGTGCAAACGCCGCGGCTTCATTTTCCAGGCTGGCGAGCTTTATGGCGGCCTCAACGGCTGCTGGGACTACGGTCCGCTGGGTGCAGAGCTCAAACGCAATCTCAAGGACTACTGGTGGCGCAAAACCGTGCAGGAGCGCGACGACGTGCTCGGCATGGACGGGGCGATTTTGACCATGGAGCAGGTGCTCGTTTCCTCCGGCCACGTCGGCGGCTTCAGCGATCCGATGGTCGATTGCAAGACCTGCAAGGGCCGTTTCCGTGCCGACAATCTGGAAACCTCGCAGTGCAAGGAGAAACCCAGCGTCTGCCCCGGCCAATCGCCGAAATGCGAACTCACCGAACCGCGCGAGTTCAACCTGATGCTCCAGACGAACTTCGGTGCCACCGGCGAGCAGATCGCCTACCTCCGGCCGGAGACCGCGCAGTCGATTTTCGTGCAATACAAGAACGTTCTCGATTCCAACCGGATCAAGCTGCCCTTCGGCATCGCGCAGATCGGCAAGTCGTTCCGCAATGAAATCAACCCGCGCAACTACACCTTCCGCTCGCGTGAGTTCGAACAAATGGAGATCGAATACTTCTGCCATCCGGATGACGGCATGCGTCTCACCGACGAGTGGCTCGAGGCGCGGCTCGCGTTTTACGAGGAAATCGGCATCCCGCGCGCAAAACTCCACATCCTCGATGTACCGGATGGCGAGCGCGCTTTCTACTCGAAGAAAACCTACGACATCGAATACGAATTTCCCTTCGGCATCCAGGAGCTCGAAGGCGTGGCCTACCGCACCGACTACGACCTTGGCGTCCACCAGAAGGGCGCGGGCAAACCACTCGAATACTTCGACGAGGAAACCAAACAGAAGTTTCTCCCGCACGTCGTCGAGCCCTCCGCCGGTTGTGACCGCACGATTCTCGCGCTCATCTGCGAGGCCTTCGACGAGGAGACTCTAACGGACGACAAGGGCAAGGAAGACATCCGTACCGTGCTGCGCTTCAAGCCGGCGATGGCACCCATCAAGGTCGGCATTTTTCCGATGCTCAAGAAGAACGAGGAGCAGGTGCGCATCGCCCGGGAGATCCGGAAATCCCTGCAAAAGTGGATGCCCGTCTTCTACGACGACGGCGGCGCGCTCGGCCGCCGCTACCGCCGCCAGGATGAGGTGGGCACGCCATTCTGTGTGACCGTGGACTTCGAGACTCTCGGTGAAAACGGCGATGAGCTCAAAGGCACTGTCACCATCCGCCATCGCGACTCAATGGAACAGGAACGCATCGCCATCGATTCCTTGCTGTCATGGCTGCTGGAACGCGTGAGATGACACCACCTCTCCTCAAGTGAAACCCTGTTTGATTTTCGACCTCGACGGCACGCTCGTCGATTCGCTGCCGGGCATCGCCGCCTCGCTCAACCGCAGCCTGAGCGCGCACGGTCTGCCCGAACATCCGGATGCCGCGGTCCGCGGCTTTGTCGGCGATGGTTTGCGCACGCTGGTTCGGCGCGCGGCTCCCGCGGGCACCGCTGCGGCGGGCATCGATTCGTTGGTCGGCCTGTTCAAAGCCGACTACGATCTCACCTGGCAGGACGGCACCGTGGCCTATCCCGGCATTCACGGGCTGCTTCACGAGCTCGTGCGCTCCGGCTTCGAGCTCGCCGTGCTGTCGAACAAAACCCACGAATTCACCGTGGAAATCGCCCGCGTGCTTTTCCCCGAAATCCATTTCTCGGTGGTGCTCGGTCAGCGCGACGGCATTCCGCACAAACCGGATCCTGCAGGAGCCCTGCAAATCGCCCGCACGCTTGGTGCGGCCCCGGAAAACTGTGTGGTCATCGGTGATTCCATCACGGATCTTGAAACCGCCGCCAATGCCGGGATGCGTGCCATCGGCGTTGCATGGGGCTATCACGACCGCGCACGCCTGCTGGCCGCCGTTGCGGAGGCAATCATCGACCATCCGTCCGAACTGCCCGCAGTCCTCGCATTGGCCGACTGAGGCGTGATGGGCAGGGGAACGGCTGGATCGGCGCAGGAGGATCAGCCACGACCCTGCTTGTTATTCGGGGGTGGCTGGCGTGCGTTGGATGGCCTCGCGCGTGCGGGCATCGGCGGCTTGCAGCCAGGACTCGCGGATGTCCGGCGTTTGTTGCCGCCAGAGCCCGGCCATGGCCTGCGTGGCCTC
>JBGSUP010000308.1:0-2675 GCA_041753485.1 Akkermansiaceae bacterium | reverse complement strand
GAACCAGCACGCGGCGAATCACCGCGCCAGCCGCAACAGGCACGCCAACAGCCCCTGCCAACGCGCGAACAGGAACCCGAAAGCGCGCGCCGCGAACAACTGCGGCAACAAGGGGAGGAAACACGCCGACAACAAACTGAGCAATCAGGCCGCGAACCGCAGGAGCAGGCGCGCACAAGACAACTTCAACAGTCGCGCCTTGAACAGCAACGGCAGCAGCATGAGCAAGCACGCCAGCAACAAATCGAACAAGGCCGCCGCCAGCAAGAGCAGGCGCGTGAGCAACAGGTCGAACAAGCACGCCGCGAACAGCAACGGCAGCAGCAGGAGCAAGCCCGCGAACAACAGATCGAACAAAGCCGCCGCCAGCAACAGCCAGAAACCCGCAACCCGCGGGAACGCGGGAGCGGCCAGCCTTAAAAGCCGGATCCACAAAGGGGCCGCACCCGCTGAGCTCCTGTGGGGTCTTCCCGGGTTAGGCCAAAGAATGGGAGTCTGACGTCATTGCACGCGGAGTCAGCGTCCGTGAAATCGCCGCCGCGCTTGGCATCGCCACGGATGCCGCACAGAAGCGCCTGGACCGCGCGACCGAACGCCTCCGCCACCAACTTGCCCGCCGTGGCTGTGAAGTTGGCGGTTTGCTTTCGGCAGCGATGGTGGCAGGATTCACTGCAGACGCCCAAGCGGCCGTGCCCACCGCATCCACCCTGGCCTCGAATGCCATCGCCGCCAGTGCCACCGTCGGCAGCAGCTCCATTCTCACCACCATTGCAATCATCATGACCAAAAAAGCCACCATCGCCGCGGGCACCGCCCTGCTCCTCGCAGGAGCGGGAGCCATAGCCCTGATCAAAAACACCCCGGACAAGCCCAACGACAAAGGTCAGGTTGCCGGAAAACCCGCGAACACCTCCGGTAGCGGAACCTTCGCGCCCACCGAAGACGCCGAAGCGCGCGCTAATCGCACCCGCAACCGCAACGCGGTAAAAAATCCGGAACTCGCCGAAAAATATGGTGAATCCCGGACCAACCTCTCCAAGCACATCACCGGCAATGTCATCAGCCT
The DNA here is from genome assembly GCA_041753485.1 of Akkermansiaceae bacterium. Lineage (GTDB taxonomy): Bacteria > Verrucomicrobiota > Verrucomicrobiia > Verrucomicrobiales > Akkermansiaceae > Luteolibacter. Next base: position 1,609 of record JBGSUP010000308.1, on the reverse strand, counting down.
GCTGGAAGACACCGTTGAAATGGGTGAAATGGCAACAAGCGGCGCGCTTGGCGGAGCCTTCGGCGGACGCAACGCCATCCGCATGGGCCTCGGCCGGGTTGGCAACGACCTGAAACTCACCGATGAGCAGCAGCAAAGGGCCTCCGCCATCTACACCGAATTCCAGAAACGCGAACTCGCCAAATCCAAGGAGGCCATCGAACGTCTCAAGAAGGATCCCACCTCGCTGATGCAACTCATGCTCGCCAGTGACGCCCTCACCCGCGGCGAAATCACCGAGGACGAATACAAGCGCTTGCAAGCCTCCTCAGGCGAGGACCTCGGCGGAGTTCTCAGCCCCCTCGACGAACGCAACTTCCGCGGTGGCAGACCACTCAACGACGAGTTGTTTCTCGCCGAGTTCAAAGGCATCCTCGACCCGGTCCAGACCGAAACCCTTCAGGCTTCCCTTGTCGAGCAAGCCTCCGCAGGCGAGACTGCCGCGGCCAATGAAGGCAGCATCACCAACCTTCCTACCATGGAACTCGAAAAACTCGACACCACCATCGAGTCCGTCAAAAAACTCACCACCGGAGTCAAAACCATGATGGAAGGCATGGGCGGCCTGCAGGACCTCGGCCCCCTGATGGAACAACAGCGCCAGCGCCGCGAGAGCGAAGCAGGGAAAATCGAGAAAACCGAGTAGCCGTCAGGGTGTGTTGGCGATCACCCCGCAGCGCCGCATCGACGAATCGGAATCGCTGCTAAGATGAGAACGAGGCTTGGCTCGCGTGTGGAGCAGGCCCGCCGCCACTTTCCAAGCTCTGGCGCACAGCCTCCGCCGAGACCCCGGCTTGCCAGCCGGAGCCTTGGCGGAGGCTGGTGGAGGCGAGGGGAGTCGAACCCCTGTCCGGGACGCCGTCAACGATGGTATCTACACGTTTAGCGGATCATCTGGTGATTCGGAAGCGCTGGGCCGACCCGCCGCGTTGCGTTTCCTAGTGTCCTGTTTGATCTCGAAGGGAAACCCGGCCACCCGGTTTCCGATCCAGCCTTCTGAGGTGTCGTCGTCCCCCTCAGAAGGCGTCGGGGTTCGGACGTGACTGTCAATTAAGCAGCCAATGCGAGCTCGTTGGAGTCTGCATTTATTTGTTTTGAGCGGCTTTTAAGGAGGCCAGCCGATCAACCTCCACGTGCAACCAGCGCATCGGACATTCCGTCGAAACCAGAACGCCCCCGTTTGCTGAGAGAATTGAAGATGCACCGGGATCGGAATGATGCAATCGAAATTTTGGATTTCGCCCGCTGCCTGGCACGGCTTTTTTATCTGAAAAGCCCAGCATGGGTTCTGCAATGAAAAGGAATCGCTTTGGGGTAAACAAAGGGGGCGATTATCGCTGAGGTCGGGTGGAATGAAGACCAAAACACAATCCGTGTTTGCCCGGGATCCATCCACCGTGGTCCTTGGAGAGTTGGAGGTTTGCACGCTGCAAGGCGATGAGTTGCGCCGCGCCGCCAACCTGCTGGATGAGGAACATTATCTGGGGGCGGGCCGCCCGGTGGGCCACACTCTGGTCCAAGCCGTTCATCATGGCGGGACTTGGGTGGCACTTCTGGTCTGGTGGCCGCC
>JBGSUP010000307.1:0-7475 GCA_041753485.1 Akkermansiaceae bacterium | reverse complement strand
CGGTTGGCTCACGGCGGAGTATTCGATGTTGCCTTACTCGACGCTTGAGCGGAAACAACGCGATATTTCCCGCGGGAAAATCGATGCCCGTTCATCCGAAATCCAGCGCCTCATCGGCCGCGCGCTGCGGGCGGTGGTGGACCTCAAGAAAATCGGCCAGCGCACGGTGTGGATCGACTGCGACGTGTTGCAGGCCGATGGCGGCACGCGCACCGCTTCGATCACCGGCGGCTGCGTGGCAATGGCCATCGCCTTCAACAAGCTCTTCGCCACAGGCAAGCTGAGGGATTTTCCGATCAAAAAACTCGTCGCCGCGGTGTCCGCCGGCGTCTATCAGGGAGTGCCGGTGCTCGATCTCAACTACCCGGAGGACAAGGACGCATCGGTGGATTTCAACGTTGTCATGACCGAGACACTCGACTTCGTGGAAGTCCAGGGCAGCGGCGAGGAGGCGGTGTTTTCCGCGGATGAAATGACGGCCATGCTTGAACTCTCGCGCAAGGGAGTTGCCGAAATCATCTCCATGCAGAAAGCCGCCATCCTCACCGCCGACCGCGCGGCACCCGCCGATCTGGCGTCGCTGGCGGCAGCGTTTTCGCGTTGAGCGGGATCCTCCGAATCGCGGCAGGATACCAGGCATCATGGACCGGAGATGCACAGAAGCCACCCGCACGGTTGCCAGAGTTTATGCGGGGGCCTGCACTCACTTGCCGGGGCAACCGCGGTTGATTTCAAATCGTTCCAACTCGCCGTGCGTGAGGTTAGTTTCACCAAAAATGTCTTGCAGGCGAGGCACACCCATCCACTCTCCGCCAAATGAACGCTGCGGATCTGTTTAAATTCGAAACCGACACCACCGACCTCGCCACCGGCGGTGTTCTTTTCAATGAGGGCGATCCGGGCGACTGCATGTATGTGCTCCTCGAAGGTGCCATGAAGGTGCTGGTCGCTGGCGAAACCGTGGAGCAATCCACTCGCGGAGCACTGCTCGGCGAGATGGCACTGATCGACCAATCGCCACGCGGAGCCACCGTCGTCGCCACGGAACCGTCCCGCCTCGCAAAAGTGGATGCGAAGCGCTTCAACTTCATCATCCAGCAGAATCCGTTCTTCGCGAAACATGTGATGCGAGTGCTGGTGGACCGACTCCGTCACATGAATCAGATCCAGGCGGCGGCAGGACCCGTGGCACCCGCTGCGGACTGCCAAGTGCAGGAATCCAAGGCCATTCAGGCCGTGGACGATCTTTGATTTCGTGGAAGAACCTCTGGAATTCACCCTCACTTGGGGATTCATTCAACATTTGCCTCCCGACCCGCGGGACAAATGTCAGGGCAAGCAGGTGGAGCGGATATCGCAGCCGCAAATCGGGAGATGAAGATTGGGTTGCGGTGGTGATCACCGGTCGTCCTCCAGCCGCATTCGCGCGCGCTCCGCATCCTCCTTGAGTGCCCGCATCCTGGCGTTCTTCTCACGCAGCAGCGCCAGATTCCTGAGTCGGCAGCGGATGGAATACCGGCGCAGCAGCCAAAGGCCGGTGCCCAGCATGGCCATGAAGACCAGCCATGTGCCCCATGCGGTGGCAAGCGGCATCCACCCCTGCACGAAGTCATGCGCCCAGCCCGCCATGACAACCAGGGATTGCGCGCCGACCACCAGCCCCAAGGTCAGGAAATCATCGCCATCCTCGCGGATGAATCGGGTGATAAAATAGAGCAGAAAGGGAACATTCAACAAGGCCCACGAGCTGAGCAGCAGCAGCGGACTCGCCCAGATCCAGAAACCAAGAAAGCCGGCTCCATTCACCCGCCCCTGTTCCAACTGTCCCGCGAGCATCGCGGCGGCACCCAGCGTGCAGCCGAACCAAGCCGCCACCATGAACAACAGGAACCTTCCGAACACGGAACCAAGGGCATCCGCCAGAACATCCTGGATGTCGAAATTCACGCGAAACCCGTGACACGGAAGCGCCATGCTGGAAAGGAAAATTCAAAACCGCCCACCTTCAGCGCAGCCGCTCCACGGCGCTTCTCACTTCCTTGACCGCCTCGTCCCGCCACTCGCGGGCCTGCTTGGCGCGCTCGCGGTTCTGGCCGGAGAAATCCCCGGCAACAAACTTTTCGCCGCCCTGATTGAGTTTCGTCAGACTGGTCTGATAGTAACTGGCGAAACGTTTCCTCAACTCCGTCTCGGAGGTGCGCAGGCGCTTGTCGCCGAGCTTCGAGTTCATTTCGATCAACTCCGCCACGACCGGGACATTCTTGTTTTGATCAAAGATGGTCAGCAGCGTCGGGCCGCCCTCGCCGATCTTGGAATCGAGGCGGAGGCCGTTCTGGGTGGGATTGAGGTTGGAGATCGCGAAGAGGATGCGCGAGTTACGGTTGAATTCCTCGATCTTCTGATGCTCCGCCAGAAAGCGGCCGATGGGCACGCGTTCCCAGGTGATCTGCCGGTCAAGCCGCGTGGCGAAACGGCGGACTTCGGCGAACTTGGTGTCCTTCGCCCACAGGTCGTCGCGGGCGGCGATGAGATGGGTCACCACGCCGACCACCTCGCCGGTGTTGCCGGAAAACAAGGGGCCGCCGCTGTTGCCTTGGATGACGTTGCTGGAAACCTCCACCACATCCGGGCCAAGCGAGATCGCGCTGCCCTCAAGAATGGCGAGCGCGCCCGCACCGCCGCTGTTGCCGATGGCGAGCACCGGATCGTTCACCTTGATGGAGGCCGGTTTCGCCACGCGCAGGCCGCCTTGGAATTCTTCCAGCAACTCAAGCCGCGCGAGATCGGACTCGGACGCCACTTCGAAGGAGCCGAATTTCCGGAATTCGCGGCCGTTGGCGGTTTTCACGGTGAGGCGCTTGTTTCCGGCGATCACATGCGCCGCGGTGTAGAGGAAGGCGCGCGCGCCATCCTTGGTGATGAAACCCGTGCCGCTCCCGCCATCGCCGTTGATGATGGCGACGCTGTCGAAGTGCTTGTTGACGAATTCCTTGGAGCCAGTCACAGGCGCGGCGACCTCGGGTTCCGCCGATCGAACCGGGCCATGCAGCCAGCAAGCCGCACACAAAAGGGCCAGACAAGGTGACGTTCTCACGGCCAAGCCATAAACACCGCGCGGGCGGATGGCAAAACCATTCCATTTTGAATCACACGCACCTTCACCGCCGCTCCCACCGGGCGGCAATTAAGGGTTTCCTTTTTCAGGCGATCCGCCATCCTTTGCATGCTTCCAAACATCAATTCTGAAACCTGCCATGAAACTGAAACCAATTGCCGCCGTGTTGAGCCTCGCCTGTAGCCTGATTCTTCCGCTTTCCGCCAAGGATGACGTTCCGCGCGGGTTCGCGCCGCTTACCGAACTCAAGGACGTGCAAACCAAGGCCGAGGGTAAAAAACTTGTCGTGCTGGTGGTCAAGGGCATGGACGACGCCTGCCCCAACTGCACCGCCGCCCTGGAAAACGGCGAGAAAGCGGTGGGCTCGGGAGTCGCCAAGCTGTTCGCCCGCGCCGAGACCATTCGCGCGGCGGAGTCCGCCGATTTTTCGCCGGCACTCAAGGAGCGCATCAGACAGGGTTTCACCACCGGCGCGTCCGTCACTTTCGTCGTCTTTAATCCCGACATGTCCGCGATCGTCGCCGAGGCATCGCGCAAGGAACTTCAGGCCGACAGAAAGGCCACCGCCGAGTTCAAGAAACAGGTCCAGGAGGCCAAGAAGGCGCTCAAGTGAGCCGCGCGGAATCGGCCGTCAGGCCACCAGCGCGTTCAATCGGCGGCAGACTTCCTCGACGTTGGCGCGCGAGTTGAAAGCGGAGATGCGGAAGTAGCCTTCGCCGGCGGAGCCGAAGCCGGAACCCGGAGTGATCACCACCTGGGCCTCGCCTAACATCTTGTCGAACATGTCCCACGAGCTGAGGCCCGCCGGGCAGCCAACCCAGACGTAGGGCGCGTTTTCACCGCCGAAAACCGCTAGCCCGGCGGCCGCGGCGGCCTCGCGCAGCAGCTTGGCGTTGCCCATGTAATGCCCGATGAGCGCGGAGACCTGTTGCTTTCCCTCCGGTGAAAAAACCGCGGCGGCGGCCTTCTGGACCGGATAACTCGCGCCGTTGAACTTGGTGCTGTGGCGGCGGCTCCAGAGTTGATGAAGAGGGATGCGGCTGCCGTCCGCGGCCTTGCCGGTCACGGTTTTCGGAATGATCACATAAGCGCAGCGCACGCCGGTGAAGCCGCCGTTTTTCGAGAACGAGCGGAACTCGATGGCACAATCCCTCGCGCCTTCGATTTCAAAGATCGAGCGCGGGATCTCCGGGTCCTGGATGAAGGCCTCGTAAGCGGCGTCGAAGAGGATGATCGCATCGTTTTGCTTCGCATACCTCACCCACGCTTCGAGCTGCGGGCGGGTGGCCACGGCTCCCGTCGGGTTGTTCGGAAAGCAGAGATAGATGAGGTCGGCTTTTTCGTCAGGAACATCGGCGACGAACTTGTTTTCCGCGTTGCAGGGCAGATAGAGCAGGCCGGCGTAGGCGCCCTTCTCATCCGCATCGCCGGTGTTGCCGGCCATCACGTTGGTATCGACATACACCGGATAGACCGGATCGGTGATGGCGATCACGTTGCCCTTGCCGAAGATGTCCAGAATGTTGCCGGTGTCGCACTTCGAGCCGTCCGAGATGAAGACCTCGTCGGCGGAGATGCCGAGCCCGGCGAACTGGTGGTCCACGATCGCCTGGCGGAGAAACTCGTATCCCTGCTCGGGACCGTAGCCCTTGAACGTGGCGCGGTCGGCCATTTCATCCACCCCCTCATGCATCGCCTTGACCACGGCGGGCGGCAGCGGCTCGGTCACGTCGCCGATGCCACAGCGGATGATGCGGCCGGCCTTGTCCGGGTTTTGTTCGGTGTAAACGCGCACCCGGCGGGCGATTTCAGGAAACAGGTAACCGGCCTTGAGTTTGAGGAAATTGGAATTGATGGCTGCCATGGCGGCGCAGGCTTTAGCCGCCCGCCGCGCCCCGCGCAAGGGCGGAGGCGGGGGTTTCTTTTCCTAAGTTCCTGCTTTCCTGATTCAAAACCACCATGTTCGGATTTTTCAGCGAAGTCCTCAGCGATCCCAGGCGTCCCGGCGCTTTGATCCTGTCATTCAGAGCAATTGTTTGAGGTGCAACTAGAGACCGGGAAACCCGGCGGCGTTGGCTTTGCGCGCCCAGCGCTGCTCGGGGCTCGGGCGGTTTTTGAGGAGGGGCGCGAAGTAATTTTCCACTTCCCGTGGATCAAGAAAGCGGGCGGGATGGGGCTTCGGGCCATCTCCGGTAGGGAATTCAATCTCCGCCAGGGATCGCGGCTTGGATGCGTTTGATGGCGGTTTCTCCTCCATGCTTGAGGACGGTAGCGGAAAATTCAGGATCGTCGAGTGAGAGTTGGTGCGCCTTGACGAGGGCCAGGACATCGGACCAGTCCTTTTCAACATCGCAGCGGGCGGGCTGTTTGATCGCGTGAAGCTTGAGTGCGATCATCGCCACGACTCCAGGGGTGGCAATGGGCTTGGAATCGGTTTTGGTGAGCTCCAGAGTTTGGAAGATATCGTCATCCACCAGCATGAGATCTAAAGGTGGGAGGGGTAATCCGGGAGGGGCTTCAAACTGATGGAAATTCGGAGACTCGGCAAAAATCCTGTAGTGCAGATTCGAGAGTTCGGTCCTCCATTTTCCTGCGGAGGATTTGGGAATGAGCAGATCCAGATCATAAGTCGCACGAGGGTGGCCGAGGGCGGTCACCGCATGGCCTCCGATCATCAGCGCCGGGAGATTCTTCTGCTCGATGAGATGGGAGATGGTCGTGAGGAAACTTTGCATGAATGCAAACGGGTGAGGTAGCAGTGACGCGAAAGTAGGGGAATGATCGGGGTTTTCAAGGATCAACGCCGCCCCACCTGCTCCCGCTGAAACCGCTCCTGATATGAGGCATCCAGATCCGCGGCCTGGATCCTTGCGGTTCCATGCTCATGGCGGATTTCCAGTCCCACATCCGTCAGTAATAAAAGGACGGGCCTTTAATCAAATTATGGCGATTTGAAGTTGTCGGCCGGTGTCGTCAAAGTCCGCGGCATCGGCCATTGAAATTGGATCGCCGCCGATTGCGGCAATGGCGTTGCGGAGGTTTTTCCGGGTCTTTGATGGAAGTCTTTCGAGAAATTCGACGACTTCGATCGAGATGAGCAGCCGGTAGTTCATGGCTCAGGATTCGAGACGTTGATCGAGCTCTTCGAGCGTGGCCCAGTTTTCCGGTTTCTGGTCGTCGATCATCCGGGCCATGCGGGTTCGATACTCCGCAAGCTCTTTGTGCCGCAAGGCCACGAGAAAGGCGGCCAGACGTTTCCTCTCGTCGGTGGGAAGAGCCTCGATCTCAGTCTTGATTTCCTGAATACTCACGCCGGCATCATAGGTGACGGGAAGCTTTTTGCAACCTCTCTGGAGGGCGGCGGAGGAACATTGAACATCGAAGTGAAGAAGGCTGATGACGATGAGGTGAAGCGGCTCAGGCCCCCAGCAGCGTCGTCCTTGTGAATAGCGGCAGGACGTGGATGCCCCGCGCTTCGATGGCCTGGCGGCCGCCTTCCTCGCGGTCCACCAGCACGAGGCAGAAGGCGATTTTCCCGCCTTCGCGTTCGATGGCGTCGATGGCTTTGAGGGTGGAGCCGCCGGTGGTGATGACGTCATCGACGACGATGACATTCTGGCCGGGCTTGAAGTTTCCTTCGATCTGTTTGCCGGCACCGTGGCCCTTGGGTTCCTTGCGGACGGTGAAGACCTGCAGGGCCTCGGCGGGGTGTTTGGCGGCGGAGGTCATGCCGACGGCGAGCGAGATCGGGTCCGCGCCGAGGGTCATGCCGCCGATGGCGTCGATCTTGAGGTGCTCCGAGTGGATCTTGGAGCGCACGGCGTGCCAGCCGAGATCGCCGATGAGATTGGCACCGAAGGGATCGAGCGCGGTGACGCGGCAGTCGATGTAGAGGTCGCTCTGTTTGCCGGATGCGAGGGTGAAGTTGCCGGTGCGGACGGATTTTTCGAGCAGGAGTTTCTTGAGGGCGGCGGCGGTCGCAAGCATGGGTGGAGGATGGGAAACGCGGCGTGCGGGAGCAAGGCGGAAGAGAAAGGCTGGAGACAAGAGGCCAGAATCAAGAACCCGGGCGGCGCATGACAAGCGCCGCCCGGCCATCACACGCTCGATTCTCTGGATTCTGGTCGCTGGTTTCTAATCTTTTTTGATGCTGGCCAGCGGAGCGGGGGGTGGCGTAATTTCGGGGCAGATGATTCTGGCATTGATGGAACCTTCGGGCTTGATCGAGCAGGGCGGACCGCTGGTCTGGGTGCTGCTAGGACTGGCTTTCGTCGGCTCGGTGTGCGTGGTGGAGCGTTTGTTTTTCTTTCACCGGGCGCGGATCAACGTGGGGGATTTGCTGGTCGGGCTGGCACATCAT
>JBGSUP010000306.1:0-9575 GCA_041753485.1 Akkermansiaceae bacterium | reverse complement strand
CCGGCGGCTTGTTTCCTACGGGCACAGCCTCGGCGGTGCGAAGTCCGTCGCCGCCCTCGGCGAAACCCCGGTGCGCGGCCTGCGCGCGGTGGTGATCGATGGGGCGTTCGCGTCCTATCAGGAGATGGCGGGGGTTATCGGAGGCCAACTCGGCGAGAAGCTGGTGACCGATGAGCTCGCGCCCAAGGATTATGTGGCGAAGCTCAGCCCGGTGCCGCTGCTGGTGATCCACGGCACCAACGATGAAGTGGTGCCTGTGGCGCAAGGGCGGCAGTTGTTCCGGTTGGCCGGCCAGCCGAAAACCATGTTCGAAGTCAGGGCCGGACAACACGGCGACGCGCTGTCCCGGGATGGAGGCGCGTTCCGCAAACGCATGCTCGCGTGGCTGGCCGGGACACTTGATACTTGAGTCCGGTCCGGCCTCAGAACGAAACATTGAGACCCAGGGTGACCAGGAATTGCCTCCAGTCACTTTCGCCATCGTTGAGGTTGTAGCGGATCATGGAACTGAAATCAAGGCGCTCGGAAAAAAGCGGCCGGTTGTATGACAGGAAGAGGCTCAGGTTTTGCTCGTTTTCCAGATCGACGAAGACCGCACCGACAGGTTCAAAGTCCGAGTAGTCGAACTCCAGACCGCCGCTGAGCGAGCCCCTGAGCAGCTTTCGATCGAGACCGGTGTTGAAAGCCAGGTTGTTGACCACGTATCCGGCATCGCTCGGGGCGGAAACGTTGGCGGTGCGGATGGAATTCCTCCAACTCCAACGCTCGTTGATGACATACCTGGCGCTGAGATCCACTGCGAGGCTGACACTATCGGAATCCTCGTTGCTGGAAAACTCCGGGCCCACCGAAGCAGAGAGCCAGATCCGCTCGCCGAGGTTGTAACGGGCATCGGCAAGGAGCGCCCAGGATTCGTAAATCCCGCTGTTGTCCGAATCACCACGGGTGTAGCGGACGCTCGATCCCACCCCCAGCCGCGGAGTCGCAGCCCAGAGGCCACCGAAATACCCGGTGAAGATCCGGGTCCCTTCGAGATCATCGGAATCGTAGGTGGACTGCGCAAGCGTGGCGCTTGCATTGAGCGATGTCCGCGCCGCGATCTGCCGGCCAAAGCGCACTCCGCCGTTGAACTGCGAGCCGGTGACGAAACCACCCGACAGGCGGTCGGAGCCGGCGAGCTGGCTGTATGTGCCGAACAGGTCGAGGTTCGTCCGGGCACCATTGAGGGAGAGCGTGGCATTGGCCGATTGATCGAAGTCATTGAGATCGCTGTTATCGTAGTAAACGCTGAAATTCGGCTGATAATTGACAATCAGCGAGACCGGTGCCCCACCCTCGGGATCGGAAACGTAACTCAACGAGGGGGACAGATAGGCCGAAACCTCGCTCTCCTCGTTGTCTTCAGCGAGATTGAAGTTGGAATCGTAGGTGGTGGACATTGCCAGGCCATAGAAAAAGGCACCCTTGATTCCGCCCTCCATGCCACCTTCGATTGAAGGTCCCATCTGCGGCAGCAGCGAGCTGTCGGGAACGAAATTGCCAATGCCAAGCGGGTTGGGGTCGGTCACCCGAAGGGTGAAGTTCTGGGACACGGCCGAGGTGCAGCAGCATGCCAGGATCGCCAGCACGCGGAAACATCCCTTGCGAAGGGGGAATTTGAGGTCGGAAAACATGACGATCGCGCTGCTGGAACGGCAGATCCTTAACCAAGCGCCGCGGCGGTGTCAACTCCGTAAGCGACCCGCGAACGCGGGGGACTCACTTGCCGGCCTTGGCGGGTTTTCCGGGTTCCTGCGGTGCGGGGCGGTATTTCAGCAGATCCTTGAACTCCGCCGGCAGCGGTGTTTCGGCACCCAGCAACATTTCAAACAAGGTTGCAACGGCCGAGGCCTCCAGCAGCTTGGCGTATCCCCCGCTGTTTTTGTTTTCCTGCTTCGTGCCCCAATCCTTGATCGCGTTCACAACTCCGGCATCCGCCTTGAGAATCGAGAGGATCCGCAGGGCGGCCGCCCGGGCGATGTCCTCCGAGGCTCCGGCATCGGCCGTCATTGCGGTCTGATAGGCGGTCAAGGCCTCATCCGGCCGCTCCAGGCCTTCGAGGGCAAGACCGTGGCAGTAGGCGACTTGGGCGCGCTGGTCGCCCGGCAGCCGGGTTTTGGCCCGCTGGTTGGCGAGAATCTCGACCCGGTTCCAGTCTTTGGTGCGCACGGCTTCCCATAGCACGTAAAGTTCAATCTGGCCGAGTTGGGTTTCGCGGGTGAGCGGATCCTTGTCGAATTTCTGGAGTGCGGCAGCCAGGCCATCGAGATCCCCAAGCTTGCGGAGACATTCCATCTCATAAAAAGCGGCCAGCGCCCCGGGGCTGTCAGGCAGGGCTTGGATCGGCTTGAAGCGGTCCTTCACCGCGGCGAAAAGCTCCCTGGCCTCCTGATACTTGCCTGCCTGATAGAGGTTCATCGCTTCGGCGTATTCCCGGGGCTCGAAAATGTAGATGCTCTGGTAATCCGAGATCCTTGCATCGATGGTGCTCGATGCCACCTCCGTCTCGCGGTATCGGATCGAGGATTTCGTGGCGGCGACCAGCCATGCATTGGTTGTGGAGCCACTCTTTTCGAGCAGGAGCGCGGGAGCTTGGAAAGGAGCCTGTTGGCCGGTCTGGGCCGGGACACCGGAAGTCAGCAGCAAAAATGGAAGTAGGATGGCGGCAATACGACTGTTCATGGGAGGGTGTCAGGTTGGGGCTGGGGGCAATCGCTTGGGGTTATTTCCTGATTCCCGTCTTCCGGGCTTCTTCCTTCTCACGCTTGATCTCGGCCATGGACTTGATGCCGGGATCAGCCTCATAGGTCTGCACGAGTTTCTCGACCTCCTGCCAGAGCATCAGGTCGCTGTCGATCATCTTGTCCTTGAAGCGGCCGGTGAGTTCGATGTAGCGCGCGCCACCCTCATAGGCCCCTTGGCGGTCCGAGGGCACCGCGGGATCGGAAGAGGTCTTGTTGCGGTTCCAGGAAAGCTGCATCCAGTTTTTCATGGCGGGTGCGGAGATCTTGATGTTGCCCATGTGCGCGGACCAGACCTTGACATACATGGCCATCGCGTCATCGGTCATTTTCCGCTCTTCGAAGGTCCTGGCAAGCAGCAGACCCACCTGTGGCGCGTATTTCGAGAACCCGGATTTCTCGCGGTCCAGATAGACTTGCGCCTGTTGGGCGGCCTTGACGAAATCCTTTTTCGCGATGAGCAGCTCAACCATGCGATAAAGCGAGAACTCGCGTTCGGACTTCTCCTCGGAATCGGTGTAAACCTTCTTGAAATCCTCCAGCGCCTTGTCGATGTCAGCCCCGGCGGGCGAATTGCCATAAACATCCGCCCGCCCGAGCAACGCGGCGAAGCGCTGCTCGGCGCTGTCCCGGTTGAGGGCTTCGTCATAGTAGGGCAGAGCCTCGCGCGGGGTGGCGGTGTTGGTGCGCAGATAGTCGCCCACCTTCACCAGGATGAAGTTAGAAAGATCCTTGAGCGCGAAATCGGTTTTCAACTCCTGGAACAGCACCTTGATCATGGCGGTGCCGGCACGCTTCCGGTCCTCCTCCTCCGTCTTCTTGATCAGCCCTTCGAACACTCCGATCACCGCGACGCGCAGCAGTGCGCGGGCCGCCTGATCGGCGGACCGGATCCCGGGGAAGTTATAATAATGTTCCTTCAGCTCGTCCGGGGTGTGCTTGGTGAGATAGGCCTCGGTGTAGGAGTTGATCAGCGGCTCGAGACCGGAACTCTCGGGATTGCCAGCCATCTCGGCAACCAAATCGCGCATGCGGCCGAGTCCCTCGTCAGCGCGGCCGACTGCGCTCATGGCGGGGAATTGCGCCACGGCTACCCGCGTCCTTAGGGGCGAGCCCTCCGCGTGGTTCTTCCAGAATTGATCGGCATAAGTGACGGCGTCCTTCAGCCGCGGACTCTCCGGCTTGGCCAACAGGACGATGAGCGAATAAAGCGCTTCACCGGCGATCGCGGTGTGGCGGAATTTCTCAGCGGTTTGCAAGGCGGTGATGTAGGACTTTTCCGCCTGTTCCGGTTGGTCGAGAGATTGTTCGATGTTGCCCCGGAGAAGGTAGGCTTGGTCAATCACGTTGGAATCCGGAAAGTCCTTTTCGATGATGGAGATTTGTGCAAGGGCAGGCTCCATCTGATCCTCCGCGAAATGGCAGTTGGCGCGATCGTAAATGGCGAAAGGCATGAAGATGTTCTTCGCGGGATCGGGATGGGTTTTGAGGAACTCATCCAACAGCCCGGCCGCCTTGCTCCAGTTCTGGAGGCGCGAGAGATTGGAGGCGCGGAAATAGGCCGCGGCGAGCGCGAAGGGGCTTTTGGGATACTTTTCCACATGCTGATCGAGCAGCGGCTGGGCCTTTTCGTGTTGGCCGGTGTAGAAGTATGAACCGCCCAGGCTGTGCAGGCAGATGTCGTGCTCGGGGCTGCCGGGCTTGAGTTTATCGAGCAGTGGAGTTGCGATTTCGATGCAGCCTTCGTAGTTCCCGCCATAAAACAATGCGGAGAGCATGAGGCGGCGCACGGCCGGGATGTGCCGGGAGTCCGGGAACTTCCTCACAAAGTTCTCGGCGTAGCTCTGGGTTTCCGCGGTGCTACCCACCATCGAGGACGTGCGCACCAGATTGAAAAGATTGTCCTCCCGCTTTTCGGAGGTCGGATAGAACAATTCGAGTTGCCGGTAAGCGCTGAAGGCACCGGGGACGTTGCCGTTTTTCTCGTGGAGGAAGGCGGTGGCGGCGAGCGTGATCATCTCGGCGGATTGTTTGCCGCGGCGATCGGCCTCCAGCGCGGCCAGGTCCTCCTCGAGTTGTTTGCGGTTCAGGGTGCTTGCGCCATCGGTGACGGTCGCGAGCGGACCGAGCGATTTCAAGCGGGCTTTGATGTCGTCGATGGCGGCCTCGGTGGAGGGGATGAATTGATAGAGGGCCATCGCGGCACGGTCCATTTCCGCGCCGATGGCGTCACCCGCGAGTTTCATGAACAGGCGTGAATACCGTTGCATGAGGTAGGGCTCGATCGCGAGGTCTCCGCGGTTTTTGGTGATGAAGTCGATAAATGCCTGCTCGTTGCGTTTGAGGATCACGGCGGAGACGAGTTCCTGGAATCCGGTGATGATGGCGGCATCGGGTGTCGGGAAGCGTTCTTTGTTTTTGATGGCGATTTCAAGGTGTTCATTGCCCTCGGGGATGCGGCCGAGTTTGAAATTGCAGATCGCCATGGCGGTGTGGAAGGCACCCTGGGGGTAGGTGTCGCGGGCCTTGTCGCGCTCTTCGAGGAATTTCTGGAACCGGCTGATGGCGAGTTCCCAGTTCTGGGCCCCCATGGCCGCCTCGCCCCACTTGAGCAGTGCCATTTTATGGAAGGGATTCTCCCTGCTGCCCGTCGGATTCGGGAAATCCCGGTAGCAAGTCTCGAACGATTCGATCGCCTCGTTCCACTTCTTGAGTTTCAACTCACAGAATCCCTTGCGAAAATAGATGCTTCCGAACTTGGGCCCGAACAACTTGAGCGGCTGATTCTTGCCGTAACGCTCCACTGCCTGGGCGTTGAGCGCGAGCGCTTCCGGCCATTTTTCCTCCTTCATCGCGGCGAGTGCATTGTTGACGAGGGTGCCGAGATCGTCGTCCTGCGCGGCAGCCGGGATGGCAAGGATCAGCGGAACGGCGCAAAAAACGCCGGCGACAAGGGAACGGGAACTTCGAAGATTCATGGGATCAAAGGGGGTTGTTTGGCGGAAAAATGTCTGGCATCGGCTTTTTCCCGTGAACAAAGCGTCACCGCCCTGCCCCGGCAATGGGAAAAAACAGCGTCTTGATGAAAATCCCGGCGGCGGCAGGGATCCGGCACCCGCCGCCTAATCCAACAAATCGGTGAAGGTGACCGAGTTGATGCCCACCCCCGCAAGCGCATTGAGAACATCGATCACCCGTTGCTGGGTGGCCCCGCCATCCGCGTAGATTTGCACCAGAGGCTTGGAATTCGCCGCCCGCGCCGCGCTCGAATACATGTCGAGCTGGCCCCTGAGCAGGGGCAACTCACGGGCGCTCACATCGGAGTCCATCGCCTGCTGGGACGCTCCGGTGCCGGTGTAAATCGCCCCGTTGGCCTCGATCCGGATGAACATGGGTTCGATCTCGGGTTGCTCGGTGCTGGGATTGGCGGCTGGCAGAGCCATCCCAAGATCGGATTCCCGCGGCGTAATGGTGGACGTGACGAGGAAATAAATGAGCAGCAGGAAGCAGACGTCGATCAATGAGGAAATATCCAACGCGGGATCCGCTTCCTCGGCGGCTTCATATTTTCGATGGCGGGCCATGACTTGTTAGTGGATTCGGATTCTCAAGGCTCCCGGACAAACACGCCGAAGACGACTTGATCGACTCCGGCCCGGGCTGCGGCACGGATTGCGGTCCGGCAGTGGCGGAACACACTTTCCTTGTCGCCCCGCAGGTGGAGTTTCGAAATGACTCCCAATGACTGGTTGCGCTCCTTCATGGTTTTGACCATGTCGAAGATCTCATCCTCGCCGGGCAGGATGGTGTTGAAATCCTCGGCGGTGAAGCTGCCGTCCTCGCGGATATTGACCACGATCCTCCCGCTGCCGTCCTCCTGGCGCTTGGAATTCGCCGCGATCGGCGGGCGCACGTTGGGATCGGTCTGCACGATGATCGCCGTGGCATTGACGATGAAGAAAATGAGCAACAAGAATACCATGTCGATCATGGGCGACATGTCCAGGGCGCACTCAGCCTCGGGCTCGGCGGCGGCATTGCGGAGTTTTGAGGAGGCCATGGGCTCGGAAATCTGAAGATTCGATACGGGCTGGAGCGGATCACCACTCCGCCCGGACTCACTCGGCGATGCCTTCGGGAATTTTGGCGTAAAGGGTGTCCGCATTCACGGTGGCCACCGCCGCATTGAGCAGTTCCTCGCATGCGTGCACGGAATCGGCGACCAGATTCGAAAAACGGTTTTTCAGGATGTAGAAGACGATGATGCAGGGAATCGCGTTGATCAGCCCCCACAGGGTGGTAAGCAGGGCCACCGAGATGTCGCCCGCAAGTTGCGAGGGGTCGGCACCGCCGCTGGTCTTGAGGGTTCCGAATGCGCTGACCATACCGATGACGGTGCCTAGCAGTCCAAGCATCGGGGAGGCCTGGGCGATGACCGAAATGTAGTTGATCCAAGTCATGATCTTGCGGTTTTCGTTGACGGTGAAATCCGCCATCGCGTCCTCGACCTGGTCGCGGCCGAGGTCCTCGGGGCGGGTGGCGTCGATGTTGGGAAAGGAATAGGCGACCATCCGGCCGAGGTAGGACGGGTGGGTGGCGGCAAGCTCGATGGCCGAGCGCACCCGGCAATTGGTCATGTGGTCCATCAGCGCGGCCTTGAGGTCATCCGGGCAGAATTTCGGCTTGGTCAGCGCCATGAAGTTGTACACAGCCAGCGCGATGAAGCCGACCACCGCCGCGCCAATGAAGATCATCGTCGGGCCGCCGTCGAGCACCCAGCGGGTGAGCATGGTGTCGCTCTTGGGAGCGCCTCCTTGGGCAAACAACATGGGAGTGGTGAGCGCGAGGGTCACCAAACTGGTGATCATGGCCTGTCCTGGGCGGCGGAAACGATGCGGAGTCATTGACAAGTGGTTTGTTGGTGAGTTTCGCCGCTGACTTTGAAAAATCACCAGCCCGCGACAAGGATGAATTTTAAAAAGTTCAACCGTTAAGGTTGAGAAGTCAGGCCGGTTCCATCGGGCTTCGGGATCGGATCAGGTGGCTTGTCAGGCGAACTATTCTGGAATGGAGCTTCACGCCGCCCGCTGGATCCGCTAGGCCGTCGGCATGTTCGGAATTGTGGGAATCGCGGTTTTCATCGGCGCGGCGTGGGTGATGTCGAACCGCCGGGCGGCGATCCGCTGGCGCACGGTGAGTCTGGCATTCGCCATCCAGATCGGGATCGGAGCGCTGGTTTTCGGCGTGCCTCAGGGCCGCGCCGCGCTCGACTGGCTGAGCAGCCGGGTGACCGATGCCATCGGGGCGGGCAAAAGCGGCGTGGATTTCCTGTTTGGCCCGCTCACGGCGGACGAGGGCGGCATTGGTTTCGTGTTCGCGCTGCGGGTGCTGCCGATGATCGTGTTCTTCTCCTCGCTCATCGCGGTGCTCTATCACCTGGGAATCATGCAACGGGTGATCTTCGTGCTGGGCGGCGGTTTGCAGAAACTGCTGGGCACCAGCCCCGCGGAATCGATGTCCGCGGCGGCGAATATTTTTGTCGGCCAGACCGAGGCACCGCTGGTGGTGAAGCCCTACGTGCCGCGGATGACCACTTCGGAGTTGTTCGCCGTGATGGTCGGCGGGCTGGCGAGCGTGGCGGGATCGGTGCTGGCGGGCTACGCGGCGATGGGAGTGGAGATGAAATACTTGCTGGCGGCGTCGTTCATGGCGGCGCCGGGCGGCTTGCTTTACGCGAAGCTGATGATCCCTGAAACCGAGACCCCGCAGCAGACCGCGCCGGCCTTCGCCGAGGGCGACGAAAAACCCGCCAACGTGCTCGACGCGGCGGCGCTGGGTGCGGGAACCGGACTCAAGCTCGCCCTCAACGTGGGGGCCATGCTGTTGGCATTCATCGGCTTGATCGCACTGCTCAACCTGATGCTCGGGGGCATCGGCACCTGGTTCCGCATGGAGGGGCTGAGCCTGCAATGGATCCTCGGCTGGGTCTTCTCTCCGGCTGCCTGGCTGGCCGGGATTCCACTCCCCGAGATCCGACAGGGCGGCTCCCTGATCGGCCAGAAAATCGTGCTCAACGAATTCGTCGCCTACGTCGAATTCACCGGCATTCAGGCGGCGATGACGGCGAAAACCCGCGCCATCTGCTCGGTGGCTCTTTGCGGCTTCGCCAACCTCTCGTCCATCGCGATTCTGCTGGGCGGCCTCGGCGGCATGGCCCCGAACCGCCGCCAGGAAATCGCCCGGCTCGGCCTCAAGGCGGTGGCCGCCGGCACGCTCTCGAATCTAACCAGCGCGGCGATCGTCGGGCTGTTCGTGGCGTCCTGAAGCCCGCCAGGTCAGCCGAAGGCCTTGAGAAAGCCGACTTCGAGGGCAAGCGGCTCGGAGGCGTTGGTCTCGAGTGTGCGCCGCAGCGAGTCAAGCGCGGTCATGCGCTGGAGCAGCCGGGTTTCGGATTCTGCCTCAGCGATCTTGCGAAGGGCTGGCGCGGAGTCCGGAAAATCGAGTCCGCCGGAGCGCACCTTGAGGCGCAGCAGATCCGCCATCCATGCCATCAGCACATCGAACAGGCGGCTGCGGGCATCGATGTATTCAGCCTCGGCCGCCGCCTTGTGGAAGGCCTCGCGTTCTTTGAGCCAGGTGCCGTCGGTCGCATCCTTGTAGGCGGAGATTTCCTCCTTCTCGGCCGCCTTGGCCGCGGTATCGGCGGACTCGCGGCTGCGGGCGAGAAAACCGGCGAAGGCCGCCTTGAGATGCAGGGCGGCCACCGGCGTGCCGAAACCGCGCGCGGCGGCATGG
>JBGSUP010000305.1:0-2289 GCA_041753485.1 Akkermansiaceae bacterium | reverse complement strand
TCCCGCCCTTCGCGCACTGTGCGGTTCTCACCTCCCGCTCGAATCATGGCATAACTCGCAAACCGGAAAGTATCAACTCCTCCGCCTCGACCGGCGCGCCGACGGCCAGAAGATGCCGCTGGTGCGCGTGGTGGACATGCGCCTGGAGGCCGCCAAACACAAGGGCGGCCCCGCCGTGCTATCGGAAAAACTCCGCGTGGCCCTGGAACAGCGTCTGGAAAAAGGCGAGCAGGCGATCCTGTTCCTGAACCGCCGCGGCTTTGCACGCTCGCTGCAATGCCCGCAGTGCGGCCATGTCTGCCACTGCCCGCATTGCTCGGTGGCACTCACCTACCACCGCACCGACGAGCGCCTGGTCTGTCATGTCTGCGGCCACCAGAGCATCGTCCCGCGCAAGTGCCCGGAGTGCAGGGACCCGGCAATCGTCCTGCAGGGCTACGGCACCCAGAAGGTCGAGGAAATCATGGCCAAGGTCCTGCCTGCCGCGAAGATCGCCCGCATCGATGCCGACGCGATGCGCCGCAAGCACGCGCTGCGCGACACCCTCAACGCCTTCAAGTCCCACAAGATCGACATCCTCATCGGCACCCAGATGATTGCCAAGGGCCTGCATTTTCCCAACGTCACGCTGGTGGGCATCCTCAATGCGGACCTCAGCCTGCACGTGCCGGATTTCCGCGCCGGCGAGCGCACGTTCCAACTCATCACCCAGGTCGCCGGCCGCGCCGGCCGCGGCGATCTGGAGGGCGAGGTGATCGTGCAGACTTTCACGCCGCACTCGCCATCGATCCAATACGCGCGGCGGCATGATTTCGACGGCTTTTCCGAGCAGGAAATGGAATTCCGGCGGCAGTTCGGCTTCCCGCCCTTCGCGCACTGTGCGGTTCTCACCTCCCGCTCGAATCACGAGCGCCGCGCCGAGTTCACCCTGCAGACGCTGCACCTGAGGCTGGCGGAAAACCTGCCCCACGGCATCCTGTTAGGTGAGGTTCTGCCATCGCCGCTGATCAAGGCGCACGGCCAGTTCCGCTTTCAGATCACCCTGCGTTCACCGGCGGCACGCCCGCTCACCCGCCACGTCCAGGCAATCCTCGCGCGCACCAGCCTGCCGGAGGACGTGACCGTCGTCTTCGACATGGACGCGCTGAATTTTTCATGAACTGGCGCGCTGCCATCACAGCCGCAGCAGGTTCCACGCGGTGACCAGCGCCTTGAGGCCGGCCATTTCGATTGATGGGTCCACGCCTGCGCCCCACAGCAGGCGGCCATCATCGTGCTGGACCTGCACGTAGGCCGCCGCGCTCGCGTCCGAACCGCCGCGCACGGCGTGCGACCGGTAATCCGTGACCTTGAAGTCCTTCAGCCCGATGCTTTCCAGCGCATTGACAAACGCGTTGATCGGCCCGTTACCAAAGCCCTCAATGTGCTGCTCCTCGCCGTGGTTGAGAATGCTCGCCTGGCACTTGACCCGCCCGCGCTCGGCCACCTGGTGGATGAGCTCGTAATCGACCACATACAGCGGGCTGGCCACGTTCACAAACTCGCGGAAAAACGCGTCGCGGATCTCATCGGTCGTGAGTTCGCGGCCGTGTTCGTCGGCCAGATCGTAAATCCGCTTGCCGACCTGCGGGTGCATCGTTTTCGGCAGGTCGAAGCCATGCTCGCGGTCCAGCACGTAGGCGACACCGCCTTTGCCGGATTGTGAGTTGATCCGGATGATCGCCTCGTAGCTGCGGCCGATGTCCTGCGGATCGATGGAAAGATAAGGCACCCCCCATGGCACATTCGGAATCTCTATCAGTTCCTTCACCCGGCGGTCGAGGCCTTTCTTGATCGCATCCTGGTGCGATCCCGAAAACGCCGTAAACACCAACTCGCCCGCATAAGGCTGCCGCTCGGGCACCGTGAGCCGCGTCACCCGCTCGTAAACCGCGCGCAAAGACGGCAAATCGGAAAAATCCAAACCCGTCGCGATGCCGTGGCTGTTGAGGTTCAGCGCCACGGTGACGATGTCGAGATTGCCGGTGCGCTCGCCATGTCCGAAGAGCGTGCCTTCCACGCGATCCGCTCCGGCCAACAATCCCAGCTCGGTGGCGGCGACGCCCGTGCCGCGATCATTGTGCGTGTGCAGGCTGATGATGAGCGCGTCGCGGTCGCGGATGTGGCGGCACATCCACTCGATCTGATCGGCGTGAACATTGGGCGACGCAACTTCGACCGTGTCCGGCAGGTTCAGGATCATCTTCCGCACGGGCGTCGGCTGCCACACGTCCATCACGGCTTCGCTGA
>JBGSUP010000304.1:0-10375 GCA_041753485.1 Akkermansiaceae bacterium | reverse complement strand
GCCCGAGCCGCCGCCCGCCGACCAGCCGCCGAAGGCGCCCGAAATCAAGCGCGAGGTGCCGCCGGTCACGCCGATCCCGGTGAAAACCAAGCCGTGATCGTGCTTGTCAGCCCCGTCTCCGAAACGATTCACTTCCACCATGTCAGCCAACCTAACATACGACCCCGCCACCCAGCTTGGTGAAATTCACATCCGCGGCATTCTCAAACGCGCCGACATGGTGGTGATTGAACAGGAAACCGCCGAGCGCATCACCTCGGGCGACCGGCCGCGGTTTCTGGTGCTGATGGAAAACTTCGCCGGCTGGGAAAAGGGCGAGGATTGGAACAACCTCGACTTCATGTTCACCCACGGCGAGAAAATCTGCAAAATCGCCATCGTCGGCGCGGGCAACAAGGAGGACGAGACCAAAGCCTTCACCGGTGCCGGGCTTCGACCCACCCCGGTGGCGTTTTTCAGCGCGGAGGAAGTCGAACAGGCGCGCGCATGGCTGATGGAATAAATTGCCCTCATGCTGCTAGCCGTATTCATCGGTCTGCTCTTCGCATACAGTCTGGTTTCGGCCAGACTTGAAAAAACCGTTGTCACCGCACCGATTGTTTTCACGCTGGCAGGCATCGTGGTGTTTTTCTGCATGCAGCCCGCTGGCGGCAGAATGGATACCGGCACCTTCCTGACGCTGGCGGAAATCGGCCTCGTGCTCTTGTTGTTCACCGATGCCAGCCGCACCGACCTTAGAGTGCTGCGCAACATCCGCGAACTGCCCGCGCGTCTGCTGAGCGCCGGCATGCTCCTCACGATTCTGTTAGGCGCGCTGGTCGCGAAACTGGTGTTCCCCGGGCTAAGCATCTGGGAGGCGGGCATCCTGTCCGCAATCCTGGCACCCACCGATGCCGGGCTTGGCCAGATCATCGTCAACAGCCCGCTGGTCCCGATGCGGGTGCGCCAGGCGCTCAATGTCGAAGCGGGACTCAACGACGGCTTGTCGGTGCCATTCATGCTGTTCTTCATCGCGATGGCCGCCGCCGGAGCGGGTGATGCGAGTTTTGGGCGCTTCATCGGCGAGCAGCTCGGCCTCGGACTGCTGGTGGGCGCGGGCGTCGGCTTGATCGGTGGCTGGCTGCTGGCTGTCGCGCGGCGGGCGGAATGGATGGCGGAGTCCTTCCTGCAGCTTGCGGTGGTGGCGCTGCCGGTGTTCTGTTTGTTAGGATCGGAGCCCTTAGGCGCGAGCCCGTTCATCGCCGCGTTTGTCGCCGGGCTGTTCGTGCAGGTGGGCTTCAAGCATGCCGGCAAACACAGTGTCGAGTTCACCGAGGAATGGGGCCAGATCATCAATCTATCCGTTTTCTTCCTGTTCGGAATGATGGTCGCCCGCGAGCAAGGTGGCTTCGGCGCGGCTCCCTTCATCTACGCGCTGCTCAGCCTGACGGTCGTCCGGATGCTGCCAGTGGCCATCTCGCTGGCGGGCTGCGGACTCGACAAGAGCACGGTCGCCTTCATGGGCTGGTTC
Source organism: Akkermansiaceae bacterium (assembly GCA_041753485.1). GTDB lineage: Bacteria > Verrucomicrobiota > Verrucomicrobiia > Verrucomicrobiales > Akkermansiaceae > Luteolibacter. The sequence continues at coordinate 8,865 of JBGSUP010000304.1, read as the reverse complement.
GGCCCGCGCGGGCTGGCCTCCATCGTGCTGGGCCTGGTCTATCTGGAGCAGGAAAAACACCTGCCCGGCGAACAGGTCACGCGTCTTGCCGTGATGGCCACGGTGCTGCTGAGTATTTTCGCCCACGGCTTGAGCGCTGCACCGGGAATCCGCCTGTTAAGCATGAGAAACCAAACCCCGAAATCACCATGAGCTACGACGATGACTGGCCAGACAGCACGATGGAGAACCGCCGGGTGGTGGTCCGCAAAACCATCCGACCGGCAACGCTGGATGAACTCAAGCAACTCGGTGAAAAGCGCTTCACCGTGGCCAGCGATCCCTGGTGCGAGAAATACAACACGTTCCTGAAAGAGAACTCCTCCGCGAAATTCCACCTCGCCCAAACGCCCGAGGGCGCGGAGATCGTCTATTGCCGGGACGCCGGCAAGGGCCTCTGGTTCCTGCCCGGCACGGGCATGGGCATCATCCAGCCCAGGGGCCTGAAGATGCTCGCGGAAATCGTGGATGCACTCTGACGCCGCCTACGCATTGCAATATCAATGCATGTGGCGTGGAAAGGCGGGAATTCCTGAAATTTCCCGATTCCTTTGCTTGGTATTCCGCTCTGCCTGTGCTTTCTTTCCTTGAACAAAAGCCACCGGCCCTTCCGGACCGGTGGCGGTGTTTCACGAGTCGCCGTTTTGATTTCGATCTCTTGCCGGAGTGAATCAAGCGGCGGCTTCTTCATTTCCGGCGGTGCCGGTATCGGCCTTGTTGCGGCGCGTGAGACCAATGCCGCGTTCGCTGAAGGGCCTGTGCGCGATGTCAGACAGCTGAACGAAAGGGTGTTGCAGATGCCCAAGCTATTTCCTGCCCCTGACGTCAAAAACTTGGTGATCTGCGTCGCCGCCCCGGGATTTAATACGGGCTTTGCCGAGCTTGTCGGCGCAGCGGCTGCGGTAGTCGATTTACACAATCTCGCTCACCGCTTCCGATTCCCATAGGGCCGCGGATCCTCCCGCACTGCCAATAATTCAGCTTCTTCCTGCCGGGCGAGCCATGCGCGGAGTTCCGCCGCATCTTTGACGACCGGGCCGGAGTGCGGATGGGCGGCGGCCCAGCGGCGGGTGTTCTCGCAGATGCGGGCCACGTCATCACCGGCTTCACGGGCCAAGCAAGGCGTCCTTGGTCTGCCAGATTTCTTCAAGAATCGGGTTCATCTTCAAGCCGTCTGGTATTGGAGTTCGTTCAATTTCAGCTTCGTGCTTCTCTGCGAAAGGTGAAGCATCTCAATGCCCACCACCTGGTTGTGCTCGTTGAAATCCAGCACGATTCCAGGGGAAACCTCTTCGGATTCGATGATTTTCGAATCGTCCAGCCTCAGGTAAAGCGCATCGGCTTCTTGATCCACGTGTAGTTTCATCGTGGGAATCACATCGCCACCAGCTCGGCATCCAACGGCTTCTCTTTGCTGAACCGGCTCACTCCCATGATGCTGAAGCCGATCACATGACCTTGCTCATCCACTCGCTCCATCACAGCATCGTGGTTAGTCTCCTTCTCGTAACCGGCGGCATCCGAGAAGCGGACTTCGAGGAAATCCGCCTCTGCGTCAAACCATACTTTTAGTTTATCGGCCATAAATCTTCTCCGGTTTTAGGTTTGTCCGTCAGATACGCGGTGACGACGAACGCATCGTCCTCGGCGCACTTTACGACAACGCAGAGCCATTTGCCACCCACAATTGTTTGCGCGTAAAATTCGTAGAACAAGCGCACTGCGGTATCCGAGCGCGAGCGCCGGACCAGTTGCGGCTGGGACAACACCCGCTCGATTTCGCCGCTCATTTCCCGCATTTCCGGATGCTCCAGAATATGCTTCATCCGCTCGTCGGTGAGCCGCACCTGATGGCCAAAGCAGTCTTTGATCGTTTTCATTTGGCGTCGAGCCGGGTGATTCAAATTTCCAACTTCGTCACCCCCCCACGATCCGGTTCGTCTCCAGACCCACCGTCACCACCCGCAGGAAGAGTTCCAGCGGATACTTGGCATTGCCCATGGTTTCGGTGGCCCAGAGGTTGGCGTCGTTGGTGATGCCGCTGTCTTTGTCGGTGGTGACGGATTGGCGTTCCATGACCCATTCGAGGGCGGGCTTGCCGTTGACGATGTAGTCGTAGGCGGAGAGCGGGATGTTTTTGAGGGTGACGAAGTCGTTGTAGATGACGGTGGTCTTGTCGTTGATGCTCTTGCCGGTTTCCGGGTCTTTCTTTTTGGCGAACGTCATTTTGGTGACCCTGTAGCGGCGGTCTGTGACCGTCGCTGACTGTGCTTCTTCTATGGTGACGCCGGGGATACACTCGACGGTCTCGTAGTTCAAATGCCAATGCGCCAGATCGCGGCCGGCTTGGGAGAAGGCCATGAAATCCTTGAAGGTTTTCACGGCCGAGATGCGCGGGAGTTCCTTGCCGAGGTTGTCGGCGTAGCGGCTGCGGTAGTCGATCTTCACAATCCGGCTCACAGCTTTTGATTCCCATAAGGCGGCGTATCATCCCGGACGACTGTCAACTCCAGATCTTCCTGCTGGTCATCCTTTGCCGGTCTGATCTCTACGATTTTTCCATCCCTCATGATGTGAATCGGCGTGTTCGTGCTCGCCGCCAAGGCTCTAGCCCGGGCGGCGGCGCGGATCATGGCTTGGTCAGCTTGTTGAAACCAGTTACTTGCTCTCATGACGGGTCGCTGCTGTTGATCAAAATCGGTCGTTCTCCGGAATTATCGTAAAGTTTCCACCCATCGACAAGGGGTTTGTAGAGCGCATGGAAATTGAAGATTCCCGCCTGGAAGCGTCGGCGGATCACGGGTTCTGGGATATTGTGCCCACCTTGCGATACGCGGGCCGCCACCCGATTTACGGCCAGATCTTCGCTTGGCAGTCGGAGAAAGAACAAGGTCACCTGAAATCCGGCCAGCTTCCAATGCGGGATCATCCGCGCATAGGAGCGCCCACTGAGGGTGGTTTCGATGGCGAAACTCTCACCCCGCTTCACACACTCCGCCATCATCTCCAGCATCAGTCTGGCTGCGCGGACCGCCGCCTCTTCCGGGCGGAAGGGCGAGAGTCCTTGCGCGATCAGATCCGCATTGATGAAGGTGAGGCAGCTTGCCTCCTGTGGCAGAAACTCCCTGGCAAACGTCGTCTTACCCGCACCATTCGGCCCGGCGATGATGATGATGGTTGGATCGGGATTCATGGACTGTTCGCTTGACTTGCTCATGATTGATGAACCGCAAAGAACACAGAGACCGCAGAAAGCAGGAAGGAACTCCCGCGCATTATTCCAAGTCGATGGTAAGCCGGTTGCCGTCCTCCTTGAGCTGGCGGATCCACGACTCCATCGGGATGCGGACGCCTGCCGTGCGGTAGGGGTTGCTTTCACGCACAAAGACCAGGGACGCGCCGTTGAGGTCGATGGATCGTGGCCCGCGTCCTGTTTTACCGGTGCGGTAAACCACTTCGATCGCGCGGCCGGCGAGATTCAAGGATGCAGTCAGCCCATCGAGTTCCGGTGCGATGACCGGGTCCACGATCAGCGCGGATTCCTCCACCCGCAGGCCGAGGAAGCACTGCATGATTAGGCGTGTGCTGATGCCCGCGCCGCTGGAATAGACACGCCAACCGCCTTCCAGAGCGATCCCGCCGTGTTTCACCTTGTCGTAGTCCTCGAAGGCCTCGTAGCGGTCGGCGAAGGCGGCGTCCGAACTCGAATAATAACAATTCGCCTGGCGCGGCGTGGCGGAAGGGACGAGTTCGCGGATGGCGATCGGATTGATCTGGCAGAGGGCGTGGAAGAAGCCATCCGCATCGCCGAAGCGGGCGAGCGCCTCGCAGTAGCGGAGGTGGGCGTGCATGTACATGATGCCGATTTCCCGTCCGAAGTAACTGGCGCTCTCGGCCCGTTGGAAATAGGTCTGCAAGCCGCCGTGATAGGCCATCGGGCGGTCGAACAGGCGCGCGCCATCGGGACCTAGCAGATGTTGGCGGATGATGCCGAGGTGTGCCGCCGCCTGCGCCGGGCTGAACATGTCGTTGATGATGGCGTGGATCATCGGCAGCAGGCTGTAGGACAATCCGGTGATGCCGTCGCGGGGATGGAGCAGGTAATCGGTCTTTCCGCCCTCATGAAAATAGGCCAGTCCGGCGAGCACCTCGTCCACGATGAGCACGCGCTGGAATTCCTCCAGGATCCTTGCGGCCATGGCCTCGAACTCCGTCGCGCGCTCCGGGTTTCCAAGATGCCTGAAAGCCGCGGCCAGGGCGACGCAGGTCTGATGGTTCAGCGTCACCGTCCAGGAACTGCAAAGGCGCTCGCGCATGTCGGGCTTGGCGGGTTGGAGTGAATCGTTCCAGTCGCCGTGGCCGTATGCGGCGAGGCTGGTGCCGTCGATCACCCGGGCGCGGATCAGGTCCAGCGCGCGTTCGACATGCCGCCAGATGGTGGCCGTTTCCGCGGCGGCATCCCCGTCCGGATGGAAAAACGGCAGCGTTTCATCCAGCAGCGAGGCGTCGCCGCTGGCTGATAGATATTGGGCGAGCGCGAGCAGCGGCCAATAGACGATGTCGCCATGGGAATCGCCCGGCCGGATGTTGCGTTCGCGCTCGAAGAACATGAACCATTGCGGCCAGTCGCCGTCGGCGTTCTGCTGGCGGAAAACCCGGACTAACAAATCACGGATCGGTTCGAAGCGGCCGAGCGCGAGCAGCAGTTCGACCGGCCCCTGGCAGACATCGCGGGTGCCCCAGCCGCCGCCGGAGTATTGTTCGAGCCCGCGCGGAGATAGGTAATGGACGAGCGCGTTGTGGATGAACCATGGGAAAATCTCGCCCGCGCGTTCCGCGGCCGGAGCCAGGGGAGATGCCGGGGGCGCGGCGATCCGCAGGCCGGAGTCGATGGTGTCCCAGAAGCCTGCGGTTTGCGCGGCGCTGGATTCGACGAGTTTTCCACGCATGGTCAGTCCGGCCGATTTCGTGGGCCCGGTCATGATGCAGAGGAACGGTTGATTGCGCGAGATGCCATCGGCGAAGAGCAGTTCATCGCCGCCGATGCGCTCGATGGTCGTGCCATCGGCCGGCTCGATGAGGAAGCCGCCATCCGGGAAACGGTGGCCCACGTCGCTGTCGGGGATGGCCCGTAGAAACACGGAGTTTCCATCCATTTCGAAGACCGCGGGAATGGAGGCGCTGCCATCATCGCCATTGAGGGCGACGTGATGGGAGATCAGGAATCTCACGGGCGGGCCTTCAAGGACCGTTAGGGACAGACGCAGCTCGTGCGAGTCATCCGTTGCGGAGGAAATTACTTCGATCAGGCCGCCCGGGTGTTTGTAGATCCAGCGGCAGGAATCCGGGCTCATCGCAAACGCGGAGGGAGTTCCTAACAATCTCCACACGCCGCCGGTTTCGATGAAGACCCGCTGTCCGTGGCTGCGGAACAACCCGAGATAACTGTGGCAGGTGGAGAGGAAGCGGTTGATGCTCACATGGCCCTGAGTGACCATCGAGTGGAACACGCCGCCCATCCATGCGGTGGAGGTCAGGGCGGATTCATCGGGCGTGAGGGTTCCGCCGGAACGCAGCAGGTGGCCGTGCGGGCGCAGCACTTCCAGCTCCTTCGCCTTGAGCACCATGTGCGTCCGCCCACCGGTGAAAAAGGACATGAGCTGGCCGTTTTCGGTTTCGGTATTGCGTGGAATCGAGCCGAAGAACGATGCATCCAGCGAATCCGTTTCCAAATACGGAGCGGATGAAAACAGGCTGGAAACCGGGGCGTTCCCGGCGATTTCCTCCGGCCATGGCGGGCAAACAGCCTCTGGCAGGGCCAGGGCGGCATCGATCATGGCGCTGTCTTGAGCGGAGGTGGCGGTGGTTTTGTCCGCTTCGAACCAGCCGAAGAATCCACGCAGCGATTTCATCCCGGGCTCTAGCAGAATCGCCTCGTCCTGGATGGCGGCCAACGAATGCTCGTGCTGCAGCCGTTTCCCCGGCAGTCCGGTTGCCAGCGCAACGGCTTTGTCACCCGCGCGGGTGGCGAGCCCGTGGAACTGCAGGGCGTCCGTCGCGAATGAAACCGCTTTTCCAAGCGAACCGATCACGGTCCACGGGCAGCGTCCGCCCATCGCTTGGTTCTGCCTCGATGCCAGCGCCACCCCGGCCCGCGGGTGATGCAGCGGACTGTGGTCCACGTATTGACTCACATAGAATTCATTGAGCCGCACCGCGCCATAGTGGGCGAGTGCGATGTCCTGGGTGAGGATAAGATCGCAAGCCACGGCTTCCGTGCCCGTGTTTTCCAGTTCCACATGCCAGAACCATGCGGTGGCGGATTCCGCCAGCACCAGCCGCAGGCGGTAGCTGAGACCGCCCCATGTTCCGCAGGCGGCCATTCCCCGGTCATCCGCCTGATAGGTGGCCGGGCTGCCGGGGCCGATCAGCGGGATCGTGTCCACGGTTTCACCGAGGCGGCGCAGATGGATGTTGACCGGACCGCCTTCGGCCTCGTTTCCGAGAAACGTGTTGAGCATGATGTCCCCGCAGTCCATCCGCCGGACGGAGCCGTTCGAATTGAACTCGACGCTCAGGCCGGCGGGACTGGCGGCACGACAGGGGAGGTGGGGTTTCATTTGGATTTAACGAGGTTAGGTGATTGAAAGAGGAGAGGCGATCAAGGGGATTCGTCTGGAGGCGCATTCCGGTCACGCTTTTCCGCATGGCTGACGAACTCGCCGAGGCGGGCGACCACCGATGCGTAGGAGGAAATCGCCTGAAACTGGGTGATCACCAGTGAAAACGCTCCCAACAAGGTGGCGAATGCCATCGCGGATTGGCCGATGACACCGAACTCGACCTGCCGCTGGATGAACATCGGGGCGACGATGAGCACGGGAATCAACTGGATGAGATAGTTGTAGCCGGTGGTGAAGAAGCTGAGATTGCGGTTCACCGAGATGATGCGGCGGAGGTTGGAGACCAGGCCGTCGATGCAGGTGGTCAGGCGCTCGCGGACCCGTTGCTCTCCGTCGGATGCGGCGATTTCACGGCCATCCTCGCGGGTGCGGATGAGTTCGGAGCGGAAATCCGCCTCGAAATCGGACTGGCGGTAGTTCAGGCGGATGAGCGGCCGGCCGAGCCAGATGGTGAGCGCCGAGCCGCCGAGCGCGTAGAGCACGGCGATCAGGAACAGCTTGGGGCTGATCGCCCACAAGACGCCGGAAAACGAGATTACGGTCAGGGTGCCGTTGAGCATCATCAGAACGAAGGAAAGGGTGGAGGTGGTGAGTTGTTTGACATCCTCGGTCATGCGTTGGTCCGGATTGCTCACCGCATCGTCACCGGTGAAATGAAGATAGAGCTGGCGGTCGATGTAGATGCAGGTGATGCGGCGGGTGAGCCAGTCGCGCCACAAGAGACCAAGGCGCTCCTCGGTGAAACGGAAGAGCACGCCGGTGAGGGTGGACCCCGCGAAAACGGCGACGTAGAGCCAGGCGAAACGCACGAAGCCGGCGGAGTTCCGGCTTTCGATGGCCGACATGAAATAACGACCGACATAACTGTTCGCGACGTTCATGCCGTTGATGCCGATCATCAGGAGCAGCAAGGCCGCTAACAGCAGGCGCGCCTTGCCGCCGACCGGAGATGCCAGGAAGTTGCGGATCGCACCGACCAGGCGGCGGAACGCCTGGAGGCGGTTGGAAACCTTGGGTTCGTTCACGGAGGATGTGATGATTGCTGAAACCGGTGGCGGTGCGGGCTAACGTTGGTTTGATTTCAGTTGGAGATGGACTCACTCGCCAAGCGAGATGCCGAGGGCGCGGGCGGTGCGGGTGAGGTTTCCATCCATCGGCACGGTCTTGAGGCGACCGACGGCGTCGAGGATCGGGATGTCGGTGATTTGCGTTCCCTGCCAGGCGACCATGCGGCCGAAGCCGCCACTGGCGACAAGCTCGATGGCGTGGGCACCGAACATCGAGCAGAGAGTCCGGTCGAAGGGGGTGGGGGAGCCGCCGCGCTGGAGGTGGCCGAGCACGCAGACGCGGGTTTCCTTGCCGCTGCGTTGCTGGATTTCCGCAGCGACCACGGCACCGATGCCGCCGAGCCGCGCCTCGCGGTTTTCCTCCTGGCTGGCGGAGGTGACGAAGCCACCATCCTTCTCGCGCGCGCCTTCGGCAACGACGACCATGGTGAAATGGCGGTCCTGTTGTTCGCGTTCGCGGATTTTGGCGACGATGGCATCATACGAGTATGGGATTTCCGGAATGAGGATGACGTCGGCCCCGCCGGCCACGCCTGCGAAAAGCGCGATCCATCCGGCGTAGCGGCCCATGACTTCGAGCACCATCACGCGCTCGTGGCTTTCGGCGGTGGTGTGCAGTCGGTCGAGAGCGTCGGTGGCGCAGGCGACGGCAGAGTCGAAACCGAAGGTGAAAAGCGTGCCTTCGAGGTCGTTGTCGATGGTCTTGGGCACGCCGATGATGGGGATGCCGTGTTCGTGCATCTGTTGGGCGATGGTCAGCGAGCCGTCGCCGCCGATGGAGACGAGCGCGGTGATGCCGAGCTTGTCCATGCCGGCCTTCGTCTCATTCAACAAACTGACGGGCAGGCCGCGGTTTTCGCCATGGCCGGTTTTGGCGGAGAATTTCCCCTTGTTGGCGGTGCCGAGGATGGTGCCGCCGCGTGTGAGCAGCCCGCTGAGAGAGCGGTAGTCGAGCGGGATGGTGCGCTGGGGTTCCAGCAGACCGGCGTATCCGCCAAGGATGCCGAGGGTATCCCAGCCGCGCTTGGCCGCCGCCTTGGCGACGGCGCGGATGACCGCGTTGAGTCCGGGGCAAT
>JBGSUP010000303.1:0-12678 GCA_041753485.1 Akkermansiaceae bacterium | reverse complement strand
CCGTGGCATGGATTCTTGAGCACGCGGCAAACACCGGCCGCGTCCATGCCGTGGAGGCGGCCAACACCCACGTCGCCGCACTCGCCCGCCACGATCCCGCGTTCGGCGAATCCATGCGCCATTTCGATCTGATCGTGCCCGACGGCATGCCGCTGGTCTGGGCGCTCAACCGGCAACTCCCACCGGCCCAGAAGCTCACCGACCGTGTCTATGGTCCCACCCTGATGCTCGAAACCTTCAAGGCCACGCAGGGTCGGCCGGAGTTCCGGCATTTCCTGTTAGGTGGTCAACGCTCCACCCTCGACAAGCTCACCTCGGTCTTCGCGGCGCGCTTCCCGGAAAGCACCGTCGTCGGCAGCCACTCGCCGCCCTTCGGCGAATGGCCGCCTGACGAATTCGACCGGATCTGCGAAATGATTCGTGGTTCCAAGGCTAACCTCATCTGGGTCGGCCTCGGCTGCCCGAAACAGGAGCACTGGATCGCCCGCTATAAGGAGCGGCTGCCGCCCGGCGTCTATTTTGGAATCGGTGCCGCCTTCGCCTTCCACGCCGGCGAGGTGAGACAATCTCCGCCCGTGTTCCAGAAGCTCGGCCTCGAGTGGGCCTACCGGCTCGCAATGGAACCCCGCCGGCTCTTCAAACGCTACTTCACCTACAACTCGCTGTTCCTCTATCACCTGTTGCGCGAACGCATCGCCGGCTGAGCGTTTGGCCAGATGCTCCCGCTGGCGCGCTTGCCTTGCCTCCGGATGCATTCACCAACACCTGGCAGGCCGCTTGCCCTACGCGGTCGCGTAATTCGTGGCTTTGCGCTTTGCGCGGAGTGCCCACCGCCCTATACACCCGCCTTCGCCGCCGTTTCACACCCCGCCACCTCCACATGAAAATACAATCCATCTGCTGCCTCGGCGCCGGCTACGTCGGCGGCCCCACCATGGCCATGATCGCGGCCAAGTGCCCGGACATCACGGTCACCGTTTGCGACATGAACCAACAGCGCATCGACGCCTGGAACTCCGACGAACTCCCCGTCTATGAACCCGGCCTTCAGGAAGTCGTGGAATCCGCCCGCGGCCGCAACCTCCACTTCACCACCGAAATCCGTTCCGCCATCGCTGCTGCGGACCTAATCTTCGTCTGCGTCGGCACGCCCACCAAATCCTACGGCATCGGTGCCGGCCGCGCCGCCGATCTCCGCTACATCGAGTCCGCCGCCCGCCTGATTGCAGAGGTTGCCAGCGGCCACAAAATCATCGTCGAAAAAAGCACCATCCCGGTCAAAACCGCCACGGCGATCAAGGAGATCATCGCCGCCAACTCCGCCAACGGCGCCACTTTCGAGGTGCTCTCCAATCCCGAGTTCCTCGCCGAGGGCACCGCCATCGCCGACCTTGAAACCCCAGACCGCATCCTCATTGGCGGCGAAACCACCGGAAGCGGCCACGCTGCCGTCGAAGCCCTTGCCTCCGTCTATGCCTCCTGGGTCCCGCGCGAGCGCATCATTACCACCAACCTCTGGTCCTCCGAACTCTCCAAACTCGTCGCCAACGCCTTCCTCGCCCAGCGCATCTCTTCCATCAACTCGATCTCCGCCCTCTGCGAAGCCACCGGCGCGGACGTTGACGAGGTCTCGCGCGCCATCGGCATGGACTCACGCATCGGCCCGAAATTCCTCAAATCATCCGTCGGCTTCGGCGGCTCCTGTTTCCAAAAGGATATCCTCAACCTCGTCTATCTCTGCGAGTCCTTCGGCCTGCCGAAAGTCGCCGAATACTGGAATCAGGTCGTCCAACTCAATGACTGGCAGAAATCCCGCTTCGTCGAGAAAATCGTCCGCACCCTCTACAACACCGTCAACGGCAAACGCATCGCCATCCTCGGCTTCGCCTTCAAGAAGGACACCAACGACACCCGCGAGTCGCCCGCCATCCAGATCTGCCGCGACCTGCTGCGCGAGCACGCCCAGCTCACCATCTACGACCCGCAGGTCGATCCCGAAACCATCCGCCAGGATCTCGCCGTCGCCAAGATCCCGCCCGCCATCATCCTCTCCAACGTGGAAATCTGCAGCGACCCCTACGCCGCCCTGAAGGACGCCCATGCGCTGGCCGCCCTCACCGAGTGGGACGAATTCAAGACCCTTGATTTCGCCCGCATCCACGATCTCATGCTCAAGCCCGCCTTCGTCTTCGACGGCCGCGCCATCCTGCCAATTGCCACCCTCAAGTCGCTCGGTTTCGAGGCCTTCGTCATCGGCAAGGGCGGGTGAGTATCCCTCCTGCTTCCCCATCACGGAATCAGATCATGGCCGGCGTATCATCCGCGCCAGCCGATCCGGCTGGCGATCAAAGGACTCACACGGGAAAAGGGCGGCATCAAACCACTGACCGATGAATGGGGGGGGCACCGCCTCCGCGTCGGTTCACACCGGGTGGTCTTCGAGTTATGGGATGATCGACGACCGACGCGTGATCGCATGCGGTTTTGCCGGACCGCGGCAGTGAATCTACGAAGTGTTCCACAGCCGTTTGCTGGAATAAGGGGTATTCCACCGTCTTTTCTTGCGTCTTGCGTCTTGAAGTCTTGAGTTTCTTTTTCATGCACATCCACCCCGAATTCCATCGCTTCCTCAGCCGTGAGGACAAGGAACAGCTCCTTGGCCAGCGCGGCATCGTCGTCTGGCTCTGCGGCCTCTCTGGTTCCGGCAAGTCCACCATCGCCAACGCCGCCGAACGCGTCCTCCACCAGCAGGGCCGATTCACCACAATCCTCGATGGCGACAACATCCGCAGCGGCCTCAATTCAAATCTCGACTTCACCGACCAGGACCGCCTCGAAAACATCCGCCGCATCGCCGAAGTGGCCAAAATCCTTGTTTCCCAGGGCATCGTCACCTTCGTCTCCGCCATCACCCCGCGCGGCGAACTGCGCGATCTCGCCCGCGGCATCCTCGGCGGGGATCTGATCGAGGTGTATGTCAAAGCTTCCTACGAGACCTGCGAAAAACGCGACGTCAAAGGCCTCTACGCCAAGGCCGCCCGCGGCGAAATCCAACATTTCACCGGCAAGGACGGCTCGTTCGAGCCCCCGCAAAACGCCGACCTCATCCTCGACACCGAATCCACCACCATCGAGGACGCCGCCTTCGAACTCCTCGAGGCCATCCGCCACCGGATCACCATCAGCGGCGAGGCATGAATCCCCGAGAATAGCCTTCCAGGCTGTTTCGGACTTCGGGCTTCCAGCCCGGAGAAACCTCGAATCAGTCCTCGCGTTCACTCCGAAACCGAAATTCCAACGACTAAAAACACGAAGAATCGCGAAAGGAACAGGGCTTGGACGAACTCATGCTCCTGCACGGCTTGTCACAGCGCATGACTCCTTTTCACCTTCTATTTTTAGTGCTTTCGCCGCTCATTGACCTGCGGTCTCATCGAGACCGCGCTAGCTTTTCCCCAAGCGGCCCGATCTTAATTCATTACCAAACAACCCAACTTTATAATTGTTTCTTGATTCTGCGATCAGCGGCCCCTATCCCCGGGCCGCACCAGTCCCTTTTAGAACTTTGGATCACTGCTCACTGATCACTCGTCACCCCTTCCCATGCCCAACTACCACCTCAGCCATCTCGATCAGCTCGAAGCGGAAGCCATCTTCGTCCTGCGCGAGACCGCCGCCCAATTCGAAAACCCCGCACTCCTCTTCTCCGGCGGCAAGGACTCGATCGTCATGGCCTGGCTCGCCAAAAAAGCCTTCTGGCCCGCGCGCATGCCATTCCCCCTCGTCCACATCGACACCGGCCACAATTTCCACGAAACCATGAGCTACCGCGATGAATTCGTGGATCTCATCCGCGCCTCACTGGTCGTCGGCCACGTTCAGGAATCCATCGACTCCGGACGCGTCGTCGAGGAAAAAGGCCCCAACGCCTCCCGCAACAAACTCCAGACCATCACCCTGCTCGATACCATCGAGAAATACCAATACGACGCCTGCCTCGGCGGCGGCCGCCGCGATGAGGAAAAAGCCCGCGCCAAGGAACGCTTCTTCTCCCACCGCGATGACTTCGGCCAGTGGGACCCGAAAAACCAGCGCCCCGAACTCTGGAACCTCTTCAACGGCCGCAAAAATCCCGGCGAACACTTCCGCGTCTTCCCGCTCTCCAACTTCACCGAAATGGACATCTGGATGTATATCCAACGCGAAAACATTCCGCTCCCCTCCATCTACTTCGCCCACCAACGCGAGATCTTCGAACGCAACGGCTCCCTGCTCGCCGTCACCGAATTCCTCAAACCCCAGGACCACGAAACCGTCACCACCGAAATCGTCCGCTTCCGCACCATCGGCGACGCCACCTGCACCGGCGCCGTTCGCTCCCCCGCTTCCGACCTCGATCAAGTCATCGCCGAAGTCGCCGCCGCCCGCCAAACCGAACGCGGCACCCGCTCCGATGACAAACGCTCCGAAACCGCCATGGAAGACCGCAAGAAGGAAGGCTACTTCTAAGTGCCGAGTGATCAGTGATCAGTGATCAGAAAAGATCCTGCTCTCGATTTCCTCCTGAAAACTGAACACTGAAAACCAGCAAACTTTTTCCTCTTTCCACTGCTCACTGCTCACTGATCACTCTGACTATGCCCGCCACCCCTCCATCTCAAAGCTCCATCTGGAAAAGAATGAGCCTCGAGGAGAAATACAATCTCCTCGCTGCCACCATCCGCCAGGCACGTGATCTGAAGCGCATCGGCATTCGGATGCGCAGACCCGATGCCACCCCTCAGGAAGTGGAACAAGAACTCGCTCGCATCTGGCTCCATGCAAGACCCTGATCTCATCTCTAATAAACACCTCCGCGACATCGCCGGCATCATCGAACAGCAGGAACTCGACCACGAATTCCTCGACCACACCATCCACCAACTCGGCCTCGAACCCCGGTGGCAGGCCGCCCTCACATTCGATTGACGATTGATGACTGAGGATTGCTGATTTTTGATCTGATTCTGGAAGGCCGTTCCGTCACTTCAAAAATCCAAAATCAACAACCGTCAATCGTGAATCAAACGCCCCCCAATCCACCACCTCTTCTTTTAGCATTTCAGCATTTCAAAATTTCAGCTTTTACCTACCCATGGACCTCCTCCGCTTCTCCACCGCCGGCTCCGTCGATGACGGCAAATCCACCCTCATCGGCCGGCTGCTCTACGATTCGAAATCCATTTTCGAAGACCAGCTCGAAGCCATGGAGGAATCCTCGCGCCGCCGCGGCGATGAGAACGTCAACCTCGCCCTCCTCACCGACGGCCTCAAGGCCGAGCGCGAGCAGGGCATCACCATCGACGTCGCCTACCGCTACTTCGCCACCCCCAAGCGCAAGTTCATCATCGCCGACACCCCCGGCCACACCCAATACACCCGCAACATGGTGACCGGCGCCTCCACCGCCAACCTCGCCATCATCCTCATCGACGCCCGCAAAGGCGTCATCGAACAAACCAAACGCCACTCCTTCATCGCCAACCTGCTGCGCATCCAGCACCTGGTCGTCGCCGTCAACAAGATGGACCTCGTCGATTATTCGGAGGAGGTTTACAACCAGATCATCGGCGATTTCCGCGACTTCGCCTCGCGCCTCGACAACATCATCGAGATCACCGACATCCCGATCTCCGCGCTCAACGGCGACAACGTCGTGGACAAATCCACCAACATGCCATGGTATCAGGGCCCCACCTTCCTCTATCACCTCGAACACGTCTATGTCGGCGGTGAGGAAAACCATGTCGATGCCCGCTTCCCCGTGCAATGGGTGATCCGCCCGATGTCCGACGAATGGCATGACTTCCGCGGCTACGCCGGACGCGTCGCCGGTGGTGTTTTCAAGCCCGGCGACGAAGTCACCGTGCTGCCCTCCGGTTTCAAGTCCGTCATCAAGGGAATCCACACACCCGACGGCGATCTCGACGAAGCCTTCGCCCCGCAATCGGTCTGCCTCACCCTCACCGACGAGATCGACATCTCGCGCGGCGACACCCTGGTCAAAGCCAACAACCCGCCGACGGTCAGCCAGGACATCGAGGCCATGATCTGCTGGTTCTCGCCCAAACCCATGGCCCAACGCGCCAAGCTCATCTGCCGCCACACCACCCAGGAAACCAAGGCCATCGTCCAGGAGGTGAAGTATCACGTCGATATCAACACCCTTCACAAAATCGAGGGGGTTGATAGTTTCCAGATGAACGACATCGGCCGCATCAGCCTGCGCACCGCCGTCCCCCTTATCCACGATTCCTACCGCCGCAACCGCTCCACCGGCTCTTTCATCCTCATCGACCCCGGCACCAACGAAACCGTCGCCGCAGGAATGATTGTGTGAGGGGTAAAAGCTGAAAACTGGAGGATGGGCTTCCAGTCTGTCTTAGAATGCGGGCATCCTGCCTGCATGGTATGGGAATGTCAGGACAGAATCCCGATCTCCATCACGGCCAGGACGGCGATGGTTCATTTTTGAGATGGCACTTCAGCATCTCAACCTTTACCCCGCAGCTTCTGCCGCATCATCTGCACCACCAAAAAGCCCACGACAATCAGCGCCACACCGGTGATCACCGGCTTGAGGTTGCCGCCCGCCACGCCCGCGCCGCTCAGCACCACGCCGATGGAGATCAAGCCACTGCAAGCCAGCGAGACCGGCAGATACAAGCCAAAGGGCACCCGGAAAAACCCGAGCAGGTAGTTCTGCAGGAACAGCGGAAAGCCGGGAGTCAGCCGCAGCAGAAGAATGAAGCGCAGGTGGTTGCCGCGTGACATCTCAGGAACCTGCAGATTGCCCGCCGCGAGCAATTTCTCCACCAGTCCCCGGCCCGGCCGCGCCGCCGCCCAATACGTCCACGTCATGTTCAGCGCGATTGCCAGCAGGCACAGCGCGCAAGCCATCAGCGGCCGGTCCCGCCACACGGTTCCCGCCAGAAGCAGCAGCGCAGTGGTTGGCACCGGCAGCCCTGGCAAAACCACCAGGCCCGCGAACAGCCACCACGGATGCTTTTCGAGAAATCCCGTGGCCTGCACCCACCACAGCTTCAACGCCGCCAAATCCACGCCCATCTGCCACGCCAAGAGCACCGCCCCGACTGCCAATACGGCCAGTCCTCCTGCCAGCCGGTGGAAGCGCCGGTCCCTCAATACCCGTTTCAAGATTGTCATTGGAGGCACGCACCCTGTCCGCTGGCTCCACCACGTAAAGCCCAAAATCCCCGCTTCGCCCCCGGGCTGCCCACCGCTCACAAGACTCCACACCGCCGTTTGTTCATTTTTTCTTGAACAAACCCTCCCTGTCGCGATTCTTCACCCCACGCAGCCCCTCGCGGATGCGTCTCAGCCCAAGACCTTCCTCCAGCAGTTCCGTCTCTCCCAAGGCCGCAACCAAGGGCGGCAGCGTGATGAATGGGCCGGCTCCGCCCGGCCCATTTGACCGGTAGGGCCGCGCCACTTCACCTTCTTCCGCCGGAGGCTGATCCTATTCTTATTCCCGGCACGCCGATGGCGATAACCCGGCGGACCGGGCCAGGCCGCTCTAACCATCGCAAAAATGGCCGGCCCGCCGGCTCCTTGTGGGAACCGGCGGGCCGGGTTGATGGTTTCGAATTGAATGTTGAATGACCTGGCCACGGACTCATGGGGGTGTCATGGACGAAAGTTCCGGCGCTGCCCCGAAGTGCCGCCGAATCTCTCAATTTCCACGTTGCATCCGCATGACTCTGTTTTTGGGTCCCTTTGCCAACCGCTGGCTCCTTTTCGGGATCCGGCGGTGCGATGAAGGCGGGATGCCCCGTTGCCTGATGTGCTTCCTGGGGCGACAATCAGTCAGTGGTGGCATCTCCGCCGGATGCGGCGAGGCGCTTCTGAGTCAGGCCGCTCCTGCGGTCGCTCTTGCGGACGTATCCGAAGGCGCTGTAGAGAGGACTATCCTGACCGAATCCGGGTGTTCCCCTGACGGAGTTCACCACGAGGTCGGCCAGCTCGTTGGCAGCCTGGTCAACGTCTGCCTGGCTGGCTTTCATGCCCCTGAGCTTGGTCCGCAGATCGGCCATTTCCGCCCGCAGCATCAGAGGGGCCTCGGTGGCCGCCTCGTATTCCGCAAGCGTCATGCCGGCAAACGTCGCCTCAGGAGCAATGTCACGCCAGGCGGCGCGAATCACCTTAATCTTATTTCCAATCCTTCGTGAAATATAAGACATAAATTCGAGGATGATGTGGCTGGTTGTGTCAAGATGGGCGCTACCACGTCGAAGGGAGCAAAGTGACATCCCCGTATCGTCGAAAGCCTTGCGAGGCTTGGAATCAAGCCGCATCACTCTGACCTATCTTACGTCCCATGCGCATTCTCCTCGCGATTCCGTGCTACAACGAGGCCAGACGTCTGCCCGCCTACCTGCCGGCGCTGCTGGAGAGGATCGCTTCCAGCGGCCTGCCCGTCACCGTCGAAGTTGTGGACGATGGTTCCCGGCAGGAAGAACGGATCAGGATGGATCAACTGGTGGATCACCTGCGGAAGAACCACCCGTTCCTGAGGCCGCTGAGGTCCTTGCCAGAAAACCGCGGCAAAGGCGGGGCCGTCCACGCCGCATGGAGCAAGGCCCTCGACACACATGACTGGCTCGCTTTCGTGGATGCTGACGGCTCGCTTTCGCCTGTCGAAACCTGCCGATTCCTCGCCAACTGCATGAACCAACCGGAAGCGTGCAGCTGGTTCGCCAGTCGCATTCGAATGCTCGGCTACGATGTCGAGCGCCATTATTCGCGACACCTGATGGGCCGGGTTTTCGCCACCTTGGTCGGATTCATGATCGATGATCGCGTTTATGACTCCCAGTGCGGCCTGAAAGCCATTCCCTCCTCCCACTACCGGATCATCCAGCCCTTGCTATCTGAAACCCGCTTCGCATTCGATGTCGAATTGCTCGCCGCCCTCGCCCACGCCGGGCTCGAAGTCAGGGAATTGCCTGTCGATTGGGCAGACGTTGCAGGGTCGAAAGTCAAACCGATCCGCGACACCGTGAGCATGTTCCGCGCGTTGCTGCGCATCCGCGTACGACGGCGCAACTGGCCGGCCATCAAGCTGTGAATGCGAGGTTGCACACACTTCGCCAGCCCCAAGGCGCTGCTGCAAAAACGTACAACACCTGTCATGGGAACGCTTGTAGCGGCGCTCTATGAGCGTCGTAGCCATTGAAATGCAGTTGGCATCTTCTTTGAAATCTCTCTCGCTTCGACGGTCATAGACCGACGCTACAAGGCACCTCTCTCGCTTCGACGGTCATAGACCGACGCTCCATTGCGGATTCCAAAGCTTGCCATGTCCTCCTCCCCGATCCGCATTCGCTTGCTTGCTTGCTTGGTTCCCCTCGCCTTGCTGCTGGGTTGGTTCAGCCCGTGGTGGATGCAGGGCAAGGTGATGGCGCCTTTTGACATCCTGCCGGGTCTCTACGAGCCGTGGAGAACCAACGATTCCCCTCCAAAAATCCACAACCATTTCTCCACCGACGCGGTCAATCAGTATGTTCCTTATCGCATGTGGGCGGATAAAAGCCTGCGGGAGGACGGTTATCTGGGCTGGAATCCGCACGTGTTCGGCGGCACTCCCCAATATGCCAACACCATGGTCTCCGGCTTCGACTGGGGCATGTGGATTCATGGGCTCCTGGATTTCTGGACCGCATGGCACCTGGCTCCAATGCTGTATTTGTTCATTGCCGGAGCCGGCATGTTCATCTTCCTGCGCGCCCGCGGCTGCCCCCCATCGATCGCCTCGCTCGCAGCCCTTGCCTACATGGCGAACTGGCAGTTCATCACTTGCCTGTATTTCCGCCAACTCGTCAGCAGTTTCTGTTGGATTCCCTGGGTGCTGTGGGCTCTCAGCCCCCTCTTCCCTCCGGCGCGGTCCGGTGCGCCTGCAAGTCGCCCCGCCAGTTGGCGGCTGGCCCTCACGCCTTTCTTCCTCTGCCTGGCATTCCTCGGTGGCACTCTGCAACAACATGCCTTCATCGTCATCGTGCTTGGCTGTGTCGGCCTCGGCATCCTGATGGATTCGGCATCGCGGATGAATGAGCGCTTTCGCAAGCTCCTCTGGATTGCGGTTCTCGGCGGAGTGGCTGTCTGTCTGGCCGCTTTCATGCTCGAACCGACCATCCGGCTTTACCAAGACAACCAACGCTCCGGGCACACGCGAGGTGCCTTCGGTTACGATGGAGACTATCTGCAGCCCCTGTTGAACTTGATCTCGCTGCCCTTCCATGCGTTTCCGTTTCCGCTGGGACGTCCGCAGACGCTCGATCTCTGGAAAGCCTTCAGGTCCGACTTCATGAATGCAGGCTTCATGGGAACACTGCCTGCTCTGGTTGCCATCGCATCATTGTTTTCGAAAAAGGTTTTTTGGGGGCCGCGCCTCATGATCCTCCTCGGCCTGCTCGTCCCCCTTACCCCATTGGTTGGCTATCTCTACCACCGCATCCATATCGTCTGGATTCTCGGTGGCTGCTGGGCCGCCGCCGAACTGCTCGCGGCAGGCTCGCCGGATGACCTCAGGAAATGGAGCCGACGCCTCATGATCGGCTCACTGGTGGTCTGCGGGTTATGGTTGCTAGTCAGCCTTGCCTTGCTCGCCTTCGAGGAGCCGATCATCCAGCGCTTGCAGCAGGTGATTGGTGCCCGGGCTGCGGAGGCCAAATCGCCTGCCATCCAGCAGTGGTTGCAGGACCGTGCAGCCGGGTTCCCGCGCGAACTCGCACTATGGCACCCATGGCAGCTTGTGCCTGCCATAGGTGCTCTTCTGTCCTTCATTTCGCTGCGCTGGATCCGCCTGCCTGATTTCAAATCACTGCTTCCCACCGTCGGCGTCGCCATCCAGCTGAGCGCGGTGTGGTTTGTCTGGGCCTCCTGGTCGGAGGAGCATGAACCCTACGGCAAGCCTCCCGGCATGCAGGAATTGGCCCGTCTTGTCGGCCATGGCCGCCTGGGCATGCCTCCGCTTGATAAGAAGCAGAGGTTCATGCCCTCCAATACTCCGGAGCCTGTGGGAATCGCCGTTCTTGAAGGCTACGACAGCATCCATCCCTTAGGCATCGTTCCCGACCCGCAGAACCCGCTGCAATCCTCCGATGGCATTCCCCTGGTGACCCATCTACTGACCTTGCCGGACAACACCGGTCCACCGGGATGGCTGCCACAAGGATCCTTTTGGGGCCGCCATCTCTGGAAACACCCGTCGGCATCCACCACGGCTTTTCTCAAAACCGTCGGCCAAGACTCTTTGTACTCCATGGTCTGGACCAGTTGGACCATGAACCGCCGCAAGCTCGATGTCCCACCCGCCAACGGCGAAGTCATCGTTGCCGAGAACTGGCATCGCGACTGGCGCTACCGCCTGCCTGATGGCCCCTGGCAGGCCCCCGCCATGGGACCGGACCGCACCATCCACATTCCAGTCAGTTTCGAGATCCCCACGACTCTCGAGCTCAAATTCACTCCTCACTCCGTCCGCTGGCCGCTCTGGCTCAGCGCGGCGGCTCTGCTGGCAAGCGTCGCCTTATTGATCATCGCCATCGTTCGAAGCAGGATTCGCCCTTGCGACGCATAAGGTGGGAAATTGAAGAAAGAAAGAAACAGCCGAGACGAATGGAACCCTTCGCCTCACCGATTCACCGAAATCGCCGCCCTTGCCCGCCCCGCATCAAGGTTGGACGTTTGATATTCGAGATTCAATCCTCACCTACCTTGTGGCCTTCCGGCTTTTGCCCCCATGTTCCTCCGACAATCCTGTTGCTTTGAGCATCCGAACGTAGGCTTGCTCGTGAGAGCAAGGGGGAGTGGACGTCCTTTGGCATTTTATATTCTTTCCCCGCCGCTGGGGACAAGTCGGCGCGCCCGGCGGTCACGCCATACCCTTCTAAATTTCAGCTTTTCAGCATCTCAGTTCTCACCTTCTACCTAACAAATGCTCAACGCCCGCTCCATTCAAGGCATTGCCGTACTCGTTATCGGAATCTTCCTTGCCCTCTGGCTGGGCATGGCCTTGGTCACCGACCAGCTTCAAACGGTTGCCAAGGTGGCGGGTGCGGCGCTGCTGCTGATCTGCGTGTTTCTCGGGCCGCGGATCTGGTTGCTGCTGCTGGTCTTCATGTCCCTGCAGGTGCCCATCATCCGTGGTTTCACCACGGCGGAGCTGGGGCAGGGACTGTTCATTGGTTTCTGCATCATCATGTTTCTGATGCGACGACTGCCGCTGGTCTGGTCATTTGATGAACTCAGCCTGTGGCGCATTGTGATCGCGCTGGTGATTCTGCAGGTTTTCATGCGCCACCCTGTGGGGCTCAATGTCTTCGGCGCAAGCAGCGTGGGTGCCAGGCCGTATTTCGTGATTATTCTGGCCTTTCTGACGTCCTTTGCTCTGGGCAATCTCAGGGTGAAGCCGGGCGATCTCAAGTGGGCCATGCGCTTTTCATTCGCCGCCAGCCTGCTCGCCATTCCGGTTAACATGCTTCGCACGGGTGGAGGCGCGCCTGCCACGGAGACCCCCTTCGGCGAGGCAGCCGATGAGCAGGCCGCCAGCCGCATTGGCCCGCTCGCCGGGCTTGCCTCGCCCATTCCGCTCTGGGTGGTCTCCTTTGTGTCGCCATT
>JBGSUP010000302.1:0-8369 GCA_041753485.1 Akkermansiaceae bacterium | reverse complement strand
GGGCGCCGCCGTCATCCGGCGATCACGGGTTTCCGCTCGGCGGCTTGTGCGGGTGGGTTGCTTACGAGGGCGATTTCGTCTTTGGCGACTTTCCTGAAATGCTGGTCTTCAGCCACCGCGACCAAGCGTGGTGGGAATGCGGCGGGCTTTCCGAATGCCTGCGTCAGACGGCCGACGAACCGGCGGAGATCGGCGCGTTCACCGCAGGCACCAGCCGCGAGCGGTTTCTGAACGGCGTCTCGAGGATCAAGGAATGGATCGCGGCAGGTGATATCTATCAGGTAAATCTCTCGCAGGCCTTCGAGGCACAGGTGGCTGGCGGCTCGCTGTTCGGCTTGTATGAAATCCTGCGCGAGGCCTCGCCCGCGCCGATGGCCGCATGGCTGGCGCTGGATGGCCGGGAGCTGCTGGGATCCTCGCCGGAGAGTTTCCTGAAAATCTCCGGCCGCGGCATCAAGACCCGCCCGATCAAGGGCACCCGCCCGCGCTTCGCGGATCCGGATGAGGACCGCCGCTCGGCATATGAGTTGCAAACCTCCGCCAAGGAAATCGCCGAGTTGGTGATGATCACCGACCTGCTGCGCAATGACCTCGGGCAGGTCTGTGAATTCGGCAGCGTGGAGGTTTCCGAAATGCTCCAACTCGAATCACTCGCGCAGGTCCACCACTTGGTTTCCACCGTCAGCGGCACGCTGCGCACCGGAACCGATGCGATCGACGCGCTGGCCGCCTGTTTCCCCGGTGGCAGCATCACCGGCGCGCCGAAACAACGCGCCATGGAGATCATCCGCGAACTGGAACAAGCTCCGCGCGGCGTCTACTGCGGCGCGGCTGGCTGGCTCGGCTATCATGGCGAAAGCTCGTTCAACATCGCCATCCGCACCATGGTGCGTGAGGGCGGACGGCTGATCTATCAGGTCGGTGCCGGCATCGTCGCCGATTCGGAAGCGCAAATGGAATACGAGGAAACGCTGCATAAGGCGGCCGGCATCCGCCTGGCGGTGGAACGCTGGCTGGCGCTCCAGCCGGGAAACCAAGTCCCCCGCCCGGCGCCCGGGCGGATTTGATCCGGTGGACCGCGCGGCTTTGCCTCGGGCCGATAAAGAGGCCTGCCCGAACAGGCGGCTGAGTGGGGATGGGTCAGGCCTTGCCGAAGATCGTCTGCCCGGTGGAGCGCAGATCGTCGCAGGCGGTCTTCATGCGTTCGCAAAGACCGGTTTCGGCCTTCTTGAGATAGGACCGGGGGTCGTATTGCTTCTTGTCACCGACTTCACCATCGATCTTGAGCACGCCTTCGATGTTCTGGCAGATGTGCGTCACGATCGGGCGGGTGAAGGCGTATTGGGTATCGGTGTCGATGTTCATCTTGACGACACCGTAGTCGAGAGTCTCGCGGATTTCGGACAGCGCGGAGCCGGAACCACCGTGGAACACGAGGTCCATTTCAGCGGCCGCACCGTGTTTGGCGGTAACCGCCTTCTGGCCGTCGCGCAGGATGGTGGGCTTGAGTTTCACCGCGCCGGGTTTATACGCGCCGTGAACATTGCCGAAGGTGGCGGCAAACAGGAAGCGGCCGATCGGTTGCAGCGCCTCATAGACGGCGAGCATGTCCTCGGGCGTGGTGTAGAGTTTTTCTGCGGCGACTCCGGAAGTGTCGTGGCCGTCTTCCTCACCGCCAACGACGCCGGCTTCGACTTCGAGGATGATGTCAAGATCCGCGCACTCCTTGAGCAGTGCTTTGGATAGCGTGAGGTTTTCCTCAAGTGGCAGTTCGGAGGCATCCAGCATGTGGCTCTGGAACAACGGGCCTTTGCCCTCCGCGATGCGCTTTTTGGAAGCGGCAAGCAGCGGACGCAGGAATCCATCGACTTTTTTCGGCTGGCAGTGGTCGGTGTGGAGGGCGACCAGCACGTGGTGTTTTTCCGCGAGAATGTGCGCGGCTTCCGCCAGCACGATGGCACCGAAGGCAGCGTCCTTGACGGCGGTGCCGGAGGCGAATTCACCGCCACCGGTGGAAATCTGGATGATTCCGTCGGATTTCGCTTCGGAGAAAGCACGGAGAGCACCGTTGATCGTGGTGATGGAGGTGACGTTGATGGCGGGGTAGGCATAACCGCCTTTCTGGGCGGCGTCCAACATGGCGCGGTATTGCGCGGGGGTAGCGATTGGCATGGCGCACTTCCAGTAAACAGGCAGAGCGCCCACGACAAGGCGGAAACGACGAAAACTTGTGATTCCGTTTGACTTGCAAATGGCAGTCCGGCCGCCAAGCTTCGCATGAGCATGCCTGCGCCCGAACCGATTATCTGCAAGCCGACCCCCTGGTTTTTCTTCCGGGCCCTCGTGATGGTCCTGATGTTCGGGGTGTTCGCGGTTTTGTTCTTCATCGATGGCTCCACCGGCTACCGCAAGAAGAACGAGGTGTTCTACCTGAACCGGACTTTCCAACAGGCGAGCGAGGAATTTTCCCGACGGAATTCCGATGGATCGCTCACCGCTGCTGATTGGAGAGCCTTCGCGAGCACCCAGTCGGTGCGCTTTCCCGAGGACCGCACCTTGTTGCCCGCCACGCTGGAACTGCCGATGGCGTGGCCGGAAATCCTGCACGATTATGAGCGGATGAAGCCGCTGCAGTGGAAGAAATTGTGGCTCGAATATTCCAAGCAACGCGGGCTGGATGCCGAGGCGGGCGAGCAGCCGTATGACGCCCGCAAGATTGGCGAGCAGTGGGTGGTTTTCTGGATCTGTCTGGCGCTTGCGACGGGTGCCTGGCTGGTGCTGCTGCGCACCCTTGGCCGCCGGATTTCCGCTGATGGCGAGGCCGTCACCTCCCAGCAGGGCCGCCGGATTCCCTATGCCGATCTGAAAACGCTCGATCTCCGCAAATGGGAAACCAAGGGCTTGGCCTTTCTCGACTTCGATGGGCCATCCGGCAAGGGACGCGTCCGCATCGACGGCCTGACCTACGGGGGCTTTAAAAAGGAAGACGGGGAACCCGCCGAGCGGCTCATGCAGCTCATTCGCTCGCGCTTTTCAGGGGAAATCATCGAATACGTGCCGGTCGCCGTGGAGCCGCCCCCTGATCAAAGCCCGACAGGAACCTCCTGATTGGAAATTTTCCCGCCCGCAGCTTTTCCACTTCCGTTTTCTTTTCGGGATTGCAAAGTCCCGCCAGCCAGCGCTAAGCACCTGCAACGCCAACCAACAACCACTGCAACTCATGTCAGATAAAAGCATCGAAGCCCGCGTAAAAGACATCATCGTCGATCAACTTGGCGTCAACGCCGATCAAGTGACCACGGAAGCTAAATTCGTCGAAGATCTCGGCGCCGATTCGCTCGACACGGTCGAACTCGTCATGGCCTTCGAGGAAGAGTTCGATATCGAAGTCCCCGATGAAGAGGCTGAGAAGCTCCAGGCCGTCGGTGACGTCATCACCTACATCACCAGCCAGCAGGCCTGATCCTTCGGGTGGATCTCAATTCTTGAAAGGCGGGCTCCCAGACGGAGCCCGCCTTTTTTTTGAGCAAGCGAAGTGACAGAACCGTGCTCACGTCCCTGCGCTTGCACGCTCTGTTTTCCTTTGATGGGTCATTCTGCCCGGGGCCGCGTGGGCGTGATCTGGAACTCAAGCAGCCGGGAGCCGCGCCGCACTTTCACCCGAGTTTCCTGACCGGGGACGAGATAGAAAAACGCGTTGGCGGCATCCGCGTAGTCCGAGACTTGGCGTGCGCCGATGGAGATCAAGACGTCGGCCGGAAGGATCCCCGCTTCGGCGGCGGGAGAATCCGGCAGCACGCGCACGACCCGTGGCGATGGGGATTCAGCGTTCAGTGAGAGTCCGAGCCAGCCACGAACAAGATTTCCTCCCTTGGCGACATCCCGCCGCACCCGGTGCACCGCCTCGGCGGGAATCGCGTAGCCGATCCCGCCGCTGCCGGAGCTTTGAAAAACGATTGCCGCCACCCGGCCACTGGAATCCACCAGGGGAGTGCCCGGCAGCGGGACCGCTTGGTCGAAATTCACCCGCAAAAGGGCCAGTGGCAGGATTTTACCACCCACTTGCTTGACCCAGCCGGTCGCGATGCACTTGGAGCTGCCGCCCGGGGTGATGGCCCGCAATGGTTTTCCCAGGCAGGCACCCGCATCCTCCAGCCATGCGGCAGCTTGGGGACTGGAGGGTCCGTCCACCTGGAGAAACCCAAGCCGCGAGACCGGATCGTAGCCGACCACATGGGCCGGGACGCTCCGGGTGCCGGAGCGCAACAACGCCTCCTGAGGATTCGCGCCGGGGATCACCACGGTCACGAGATGGGAAGGACCCGCGATGGGAACGGCTGCCGCCTCACCGGCTTTGCCATTTGCCAACGAGGGATAGCTTGCCTGCCAGTGCGCACCCAATTCTGCCGCCCCGGCATCAAGCCACAGAACCGACGCGGCCAGCATCCATGCAATTCTTCTGGCCGGCTTGCACCGGCGCGGGCTCTCCAGATTCTCCATTGCGGGAATCCCGGTGTTAGAACACCTGCTCGCCCGCGCTGCCTTGAGTCGAGGGACTCAGGTCCAACTGGTCGAGTTGTTCAACTGGCGGTGCCGGACTGGGGACCACTTGGAAATTCACCGGTGAAGGTGCGGCATTCTCAAGTTCCACATCCTTCGGCATGAGCAGCGCGAAGGCGGCAACCGAGGCATAGGCCAGTCCGGCACCGTAGGCCCATTTCGATGGACTCAGATCGGAAAACCAGGCGGACGCCCTGCCAAAGAAATCCCTCAATCCGGATTTCACCCCTACCTGCTCGCGCTGGCGATGGTGAAATTCACAGAGAAAATCCTGCCAGTAACCCTCTTCAGGACGCTCGTGGCGCTTGAGGGCAAGCAGGTTTTCAAGTTGTTCGACCGATGGTTTCACTGCGGTTGATAATTAGGATTTACAAAATTTTACCCCACCCGGCAAGTAGTTTTTTAAAATCTTTCATCCCAGGTGTCCTGAAGTGCGGACTGGAGCTGGAGATGCGCGTAGTGGAGTCGCGAACGAATCGTGCCTTCGGAAGTTTTGAGCACCTTGGCAATCTCCCCATGGGACATGCCTTGGATGTCGAACATCGTTACCACCATTCTATGGGGCTCAGACAGCTTCTGCATGGCTTCGTTCAATTTAATCTGAAGCTCGTTGAGGTTGGTCTGCTGCTCCGGATTGGCCTCATGGGTGGTGTCGATGAGCGCCGGATCCTGGTGGACAGAGGCTTCCAGCTCATTGAGGCTGAGCCCCGAGCGGCGCTTGCGCTTCTTCAGGAAATTGAGCGTCAGGTTGACCGCAATCTGATAGATCCAGGTGTAGAACGTCGAGCTGCCGCGGAAACTTTTCAGCGATTGGTAAGCGCGGGCGAAGATCTCCTGCAGCAGATCATGGGTGTCCTCCTTGTGGGACGTCATGTGATAGACGAGGCCGTAGAGCTTATCGCCGTATTTGAGGATCAGGGCGTCGAACGCGCGGGTATCGCCCTCGCGGGCGCGCGTCACAAGGTCCTGGTCAGGGTCGGGGGGACGTGACTGACGGAACATTCGGGTGGGTGTGGGTGGGCAGCGGAGCAAGCCTACACGGATCTCCGATGGTGTAAAGAATTCACAGCCCCGGCACGGGGATCGCCACACGCACGACACGCCACGCACGACACGCACGTCACGCGCCCGCACCCAGCCACCCCCCCCCGCCTCGAACCCTCCGGCTGAATTACAGATCCTGCGTGCGGCCGCACGCAGGATCTGCAGGTTTTTTGGGTTCGGATTTTTGGTCGAAGCTTATGGGTCGGCGCGCGAAATGGTCAGTGCTCTGGCGACCATGGCCTCGGCCATGTCGAAGTCCACCGGGTTGCGGGCGTGGATGCGACAGGCGGGTTGCCCCGCGTGGATGGTTTCGCCGACTTTGATCAGGCGATCGAAACCCACGGCGAAGTCCACGCCGTCGCTGGCCTTGGCGCGGCCGGCACCGAGTTGGAGTGCGGCCTGACCGATCATTCCGGCATCGAACTTCGTCACCTTGCCGGTGGTGGTTGCGAGCATTTCGCGGATGATTGGCGCACGGTGGATTTCTCCGAGGCGCGGAAGATCCGCCGGGTCTCCGCCCTGGGCGGCGACGAGTTCGTCAAACTTCCTGCGGGCGCTGCCATTGTCGAGCAGTGCTGCCAGGACCTGCCGGGATGCCCCGGCGACAGGCTCTGCGAGGTTGAGCACGATTTCCCGCAAGTCCACCGGGCCGCCACCTTCGAGGCATTCGAGGGCTTCGATCACCTCCAGCGCATTGCCGACGGCACGCCCGGTGGGTTCCTTCATGGGGTTCAGGACGGTGAAAACCTCGACCCCCATCTCGCTGCCGACGGCGACCATGCTGGCGGCGAGCGCCTCGGCATCGTGCTTCGTCCGCATGAAGGCACCGCTGCCGAATTTGACATCGAGCACGAGCCGGTCGAGCGATTCCGCGAGTTTTTTCGACATGATCGAGGCGGTGATCAGCGGGATGGACGGCACCGTGCCAGTGACGTCGCGCAGGGCGTAGAGTTTCCGGTCGGCCGGGCAGAAGCGATCGGTCTGGCCCATCATCACCACGCCGAGTTGATCAAGCTGGGCGGCGGCCTGATCAAGGCTGAGGTGCACGTTGAAACCGGGGATCGCTTCGAGTTTGTCGAGCGTGCCGCCGGTGATGCCGAGGCCGCGGCCGGAAACCATCGGCACCCAGGAGCCGGCACAGGCGACCAGCGGGGCGAGAATGATTGAAACCTTGTCGCCGATGCCGCCGGTGGAATGTTTGTCCACGACCGCCGGGTGTCCGGGACGGTGGGAAAAACAATCGCCGCTGTCGATCATGGCGCGGGTGAGTGCGGCGGTTTCAGCGGGGGACATGCCCTTGAAAAACACCGCCATGGCGAAGGCCGACATCTGATAGTCCGGCACCCCGCCGGAGGTGTAACCGGCGATGAGATCGCGGATTTCGCGGGTAGAGAGTTCCTCGCCCTCGCGTTTGCGGGAGATCAGTGTGGGAATGTGCATGGCTGACAAGGCCCGGCTTGCGGGTTTTGAAGGCTCCGCGCCGGCTGGGTTTGGATTCCCGCTTAGTTGTTTTCCAGCAGCCCGACCATCGCCTCGCCCATGGCGAGCCCCACATTCATGTAGGTCTTGGCGTTGCCGTTGTAGTGGCTGTTGGAGGCTCCGCCCAGGGAGAGCGGATGGGCATAGACGGTGGCGACATTGCCCTTGAACTTCGGGTATTTGCCCTCCTTGCCATCGACGGCGAGCTGGGCCTTGAGAATTTCGCCATCGTTGCCACCGGCGCCTTTCTCGGTCTGGCCGAGGGTGGCGCAGACAAACTTGGCCTGGGGAGCATCGAACTCCCGGCGCAATTGGTTGATCAGTTGAACGAGATTCTGCTCATAGCGGGAGGCGAGTCCGGCATCGTAGCGATCCTTGTCGCCCTGCCACCAGAAGAAGCCGGTGACCTCGTATTTTCGTGCTCCGGGGTAGTAGGTTTCGAGCTCGGAGAGCACTTTCCTAGCGTTGGCAATATCGTCGTCATACTGCTTGCCGGCATACCAGCCGATCGCTTCGGGCTTGGTTCCCTTTTCCCATTTCATCGGGGATTCCTTGTATCCGGCATAGGTGTAAGTCTTCGTCTCGCCGGTCTTCTTGTCCTTCTCCTGGAATTCATAGCCCTTGCTTCCCGGGGGCAGGAGGTCCCAGCCCAGACTGCGGTTGCCGATGCAGCTCTTGAGAATCAGAACGGGCTCGTCGATGAGGTTGCCAAGGTGGTGGCCGATGCCGAGTTCGGGGCCGATCTTGCCGCCCTTGACTGTCATCCATTCGTTGTTGTGGACGCCCATGCCACCGCCCCGCCCCACCATGACGCGCACGTTGCGGACATCTTTTCTTTCCGTCCAGTTGCCGGCGTCATCCACCAGAAACGGGTAGAGTTTCTCGGTCTTCACCGCGTGTTCCAAGGTTCCGTCCTTGTCGCCGGCGACTTTTCCCGCCCCCAGCATGTTGGACTGGCCCAGCAGGATGAAGACCTTGACCGGCTTGGACATGGCGGCGGGCTTGCCGTCCGGGTCCGGCAGATCTGCGGCCCGGAGGGATGAGGCGGTGAGGAGGGCCAGGCCGAACAGAGCGGCGGGGAGTTTTTGGAATCGCTGCATGACGATGGTTTTACTTCTGTAAAAAATTTTTCTTACGCCGGGAAATGGATTGTTGATTGAGCATGCCGGGACTCCCGCGTCTCAGCGGCGGTGTTTGGATTTCGGTTTGGCGTGTTTTTTTTGGCGGGCCGGCGGGCCGGCTTTGAGGGCTGGCTTGCCGCGGTGTTTGGCGGGCGGGGTGGGGCG
>JBGSUP010000301.1:0-16834 GCA_041753485.1 Akkermansiaceae bacterium | reverse complement strand
TGATCAGAAACTCGGTGTCCTTGGTGAGCATGTTTTTCGGCAGCACCTTCTTGATGACCTGCTCGATGCAGAAATTCTCGATCTCCGCGTGGGCCGTGCCATCCGCATGTTGGGTGGAAATGACGACATTGACGATGCGGGTCGGGCGGCCATCGACATACTCGACGGAGACCTGCGACTTCGCATCCGGGCGCAGCCATTTCGCCAGTTTCCCGGCTTTGCGGATGCGGGTGAGTTCACGGCCAAGGCGGTGTGCATACATGATCGGTGCCGGCATCAGCTCGGGAGTTTCGTCACAGGCATAGCCGAACATGATGCCTTGGTCGCCGGCACCCTGCTCGGCGTGTTTCTTGCCGTCCGCCTTCTTGGCATCCACGCCCTGGGCGATGTCCGGCGACTGGGTGGTGAGGTAGTTGTTGATGAAAATCTGGTCGGCGTGGAAGACGTCGTCCTCGTTGACGTAGCCGATGCCGCGCACGGCGTCGCGGATGACTTTTTCAATGTTGATCACCGAGCCGATGGGCTTGCGGCCGATCTTGGGGATGGTGATCTCGCCGCCAACGACGACCACGTTGCTTTTGACGAAGGTTTCGCAGGCCACGCGGCTCTTCGGGTCCACGGCCAGGCAGGCGTCGAGGATCGCGTCGGAAATCGTGTCGGAAACCTTGTCGGGATGACCTTCGCCGACGGATTCGGAGGAAAAAATGTAGGTGCTCATGTGTTTTTGATTTTTCGTATCGTCAAATCGTGATGCGTTGATACAAGCAGTCCGCCATGTCGTCAATGCTGAAATCCCTGAAATTGCTGTCCGACCCCACCCGCCTGCGGATTCTGATGCTGGTGGCGGAGGAATCGTTGTCGGTTGCGGAGCTTCAGGAGATCCTCGGCATGGGGCAGAGCCGGATTTCCACCCAACTCTCCCAACTCAAGACTGCCGGCCTTGTTTCCGACGAGCGGAGCGGCAAGAACAACATGTATTCCTGCTCGGCGGATCCGGATTTGATGGAGGTCGCCCGCGCGGCCGCCGGGGAAGTGGCGGAAGTCGCGACCGACCATTCTGCGCTGCGGCACTTGCTGCGGAAGCGCAAGGACAGCGCCCGTGCCTATTTCGATGAACTGGCCGGACGTTTCGGCAAGGACTATGTTCCGGGTCGCTCCTGGAAAGCCCTGGCCGAGGCGCTCATCAAGGTGCTCAATTACAGAACCGTGGCCGACCTTGGTGCTGGCGAGGGCACGCTCGCCCAACTCCTGGCCCAGCGGGCGGAAAAAGTCATCGCCGTGGACTTGTCGCCAAAAATGGTCGAATTCGGTCGAAGCCTGGCCATCCGGAATGGCCTCGCCAACCTTGAATACCGCCTTGGCGACATGGAAAATCCGCCGATTGACGACCAATCGCTCGACCTCGCCATTCTCAGCCAGGCGCTCCACCATGCGGAGCACCCGCAACGTGCGATTGACGCGGCTTACCGGATCTTGAAACCCGGCGGCCGCCTGATCGTGCTCGATCTTGTCCAGCACCAGTTTGAAGAGGCGCGCGAACTTTATGCCGATCACTGGCTTGGATTTTCCGAAAGCACCCTTGCCTCCATGCTGGAGCGCGCGGGCTTTGCCGGGATCGAGACCATCGTTGCCGATCGGGAAGCAGCCCCTCCGCATTTCCAGACACTTCTGGCCATCGGCAGCAGAAGCCCGCAGGCACCATCCTGAGCCGTAACCATGCAGCAGCGTGACAGGGTGTGTTTGGTGTGCGGAAGAAATGGTGTGGCCCGGAAATTAGATGGTCGGAGTTCAAGCTGCCTCCTGCCGCGTGGTTCGCGGTCCGTGGTGGCGCGGCATGCGAAAGATGAACTCCGGACGGCCTTGGGGTGGATCCCATCTTTCCACTGCATGGTTGCGGCTGAGTGGCCTTTTGGGATTGCCGGGCATGGAGCCGCAGCCTAGCCTGCCACCAGCCGGGCGGTCCATCCGGGCGCACTTGCATGAACATCATCATCGTCGGCGCAGGGGAAATCGGGCGCCATCTGGCATCGCGACTGTCGCAGGAGTCCCACAACATTTCCGTCATCGAAAAGGATCCGCTTCTCGCGGCGGAGCTCGAGCAGGTGATCGATGCCAAGGTGATCCACGGCAATGGATCGAGCGTCGAGGACCTGGTGGAGGCGGACGTCGGCGAGTGTGAGTTGTTCCTCTCGCTCACCTCATCAAACACCGCCAATCTGATTTCCGCCTCGATGGCGAAAAAGATGGGCGTCTCCAAGGTGATCAGCCGCGTCCATCCCGGGCTCCAGCGCGAGGAATGGCTGTTTGATTTCAAGGGGCATTTCGGTATCGACCATCTCTTCAGCTCCGAGCGGCTCACCGCCATCGAACTGGCGAAATACGTCCGCAATCCCGAATCGATGGCAATCGAGGAACTCGCGCGCGGCCGCATCGAACTGCAACAACTCAAAATCGGCGAAAGCGCCGACGCCTGCGGGCTGACCTTGCGCAAACTCGGCGCGCCGGCCGGCATCCGGCTGGCGATGGTTTCGCGCGCGGGCGAACATTCCGTGCCGGATGCGGAAACCGTGCTGCAGGCCGGGGACCTCGTCACGATCTTCGGCGAGCCGCGTAAGCTGCGGGATTTCGCCGAACGCCTCCAGGGCAGGCAGATGAAAACCGAGCGCCTGCGGGTGGTCATCTTCGGCGGCAATGAATACGGGTTCACCCTGGCCCAGATGCTAGAAAGCCTGGATTGCTCGGTGCGCGTGTTCGAGCGCGATCCGACACTCTGCGCCAAACTCGCCGACCGCCTGGCAAACACCACTGTCATCAACGCGGACGCCACCGTCGTCTCGGAACTCGAGGAGGAACAAGTCGGTGATGCGGACTTTTTCATCGGCACCAGTTCGGACGATGAGGACAACGTGATGTCCTGCCTGCAGGCGCATACGCTGGGTGTGAAAAACTGCCTCACGCTGATCCACCGGGCGGATTATGCGGTGGCGATTTCGGCCAGCGGCCATCATTTCGGCATCCGCGCCGCCGTCAGTCCCCGCGAGGCGACCCGCAAGGAAATCCAGCGCTTCATCACCACCGACCGCTATCACGTGATGAAAACCCTCGAGGGCGCATTGCTGATCGAAATCCGCGTCGGCAAGGGCTCCATCGCGGCCGGGCACATGGTGCATGAAGTCGCCTGGCCGGCCGGCGCGGTGCTGGTCGGCCAACTGCGCGGCATCCATGCGGAGGTCCCCGGGCCTAACGCGGTGCTGCTTCCCGGCGACCACCTCTACGCGGTTGCGGACCGGGCTTCGCTCAAGGCCTTTGTTAAATTGTTAGAGGAATAACCGGATCCGGCCGCCGCCCATGAACCATCATCTCGTCGCGCGCATCACCGGCATCCTGCTTTTGCTCGAAGCGCTGGCGATGGTGGGCTGCGGGCTCTTCGCCCGGCTCGATGTGGTGGCTGGCGATGAACTGGAGATGACCGCCTTGTTTCAAGCCGCGGGCATCACCGGCGCGGTGGCGGCGGTGATGATTTTCGCCGGCGGCCTGAGGCTGGCGGTAAACCGCATCCCGCGGCGGGATGCGGTGGTGGTGGTGGGCCTCGGCTGGTTGCTGAGCAGTGTCTTCGGCGGTCTGCCCTACATGCTCTGCCCGCCCGGTTTGAATTGGGCCGGGGCATTTTTCGAGAGCGCCTCGGGCTTCACCACCACCGGTTCCTCGGTGATAACCGACATCGAGGTCTGGCCCCGCGGCCTGCTGCTGTGGCGTTCGGTCACCCAGTGGCTCGGCGGCATCGGCATCCTGGTCCTGTTCGTCGCCGTGCTCTCCTATCTTGGCCTGGGCTCGAAGTCGTTGTTTCAAAACGAATCCTCGTTCCGCGGCGGCGAATCCGGCATGGCGCGGATCCACGACACCTCGCTCGCCTTGCTCAAGATCTATTTGGCCATCAGCGCGATCTGCGCCGCCGGACTGCGGGCGATGGGCATGTCCTGGTTCAACGCCGTGTGCCACACGATGACCGCGGTTTCCACCGGCGGATTCAGCACCCATAACAAGAGCGTGGGGTTCTACTCGCAATGGTCGAACGGCTGGCTGATCGAACTCTGGATCACCCTCATCATGCTTCTCTGCAGCCTGAATTTCCTGCTGTATGTGGTGCTGTTGCGGAAAAACTGGCGGCGGCTCCGTGAGGAGGAGGATGGCAGATGGTTGCTTGCCATCTGCGCCCTGTTCATCCTCACCATCGCCGCCGGACGGGCATGGAACGGCGAGGCGGCATTCATTCCGGCGCTGCGGGACGCCTCGTTCGTGGTGGTCACCATCGTCTCCACCACCGGCTTCGGCACGGCCGATTACGAACTCTGGCCGGCATGGTCGAAAGTGCTGCTTGCGCTGCTGATGCTCGTCGGCGGCTGCTCCGGCTCCACCGCCGGCGGCTTCAAGGTCGGCCGCCTGCTGGTGTTTCTCAAATCCGCGCGGCACGAGATTGTGCGGGCGTTCCGGCCGAATCTGGTGTTCCGCCTGGTGGTCAATGGCAACTCCATCAACGAGGAGGCGCGCGGACGGACGATGTTCTTCCTGATCATGTATTTCATGATCTGCGTCTTTTCCACGGCGGTGGTCGGCTTTCTGGAGGCAGGCACGGGCATCTCGATGGAAACCTGCGGTGGCGCGGTGCTCGCGGCGATTTCCAACATCGGCCCCGGCTTCGGCGCGGTGGGCCCCACCGAAAATTTCGGTCATTTCCGCGAGGCGACCCAGGTCTTTCTCGCCTGGCTGATGATCCTCGGACGCCTGGAACTGTTCGCCTTGCTGGTGCTGTTTTTCCCAAGCGCCTGGAAGAGATATTGATCCCATGAAACTCATCTCCTGGAACGTCAATGGCATCCGCGCGGTGCTCGCCAAGAACTTCTGCGAATTCGTCGCCACCGAACGCCCGGAAGTCCTCTGCTTGCAGGAAACCAAGGCCCGCCCGGAACAGGTGCAGCTCCCGCTCGAACTCGGCGGCTACCACGCGTTCTGGAGCTCCGCGGAAAAACCCGGCTACTCGGGCGTGGCCGTGTTCACCCGTGACAAGCCGCTCGCTGTGCGAGAAGGCCTCGGCCTCGACGAACACGACCGGGAAGGCCGCGTGCTCACGCTGGAATACCCGGATTTCATCCTCGTCAACGTTTATACCCCCAATGCCCAGGACGAACTCCGGCGGCTGCCCTACCGCCTGTCATGGGACGAGGCGTTCCGCACCCACGTCGCCCGCGAGGCGGCGCGCAAGCCCGTCATCTTCTGCGGCGATCTCAACGTCGCCCACCAGGAAATCGACCTCGCACGGCCGCGCGAGAACCGCCGCAACCCGGGATTCTCCGACGAGGAACGCGCGAGTTTCAGTGAATTGTTAGGTGCCGGTTTCACCGACACCTTCCGCCACCATTATCCGGATAAAACCGAGGCCTATTCGTGGTGGTCCTACCGTGCCGGTGCCCGCCAGAAAAACGTCGGCTGGCGCATCGATTACTTCGGAGTTTCCACCCCGTTCATGAAAAACGTCGCCGCTGCGGCGATCCTGCCGCACGTGCATGGCTCGGACCACTGCCCGGTGGCAATCACCCTTGGCTGAGTGCCGGCGTCACACCAGGCCGTCTTTCCGCGCCTGTTTCCAATACGCGTATTCGGAGCGGTTGAAGTCGATGTATTCCGGCGACAGGTCGCTGGAATACATCACATAATCCGCGTCGCCCTGATTGAGATTGATGCTGCTCTCGAACTCCCGCTCGGCGACGATCGCGCGCAGTTCCTCCATCGGCGTCGCCGCCTGGAGACCGCCGAGGCAGGCGGCTTTACCGCCGATGTGAATGTCCACCAACTCCTCGCGGATGAGCGCGCGCGAGTAACCGACGGCGTGGATGATGCGGCCCCAGTTCGGATCGCCGCCGTTCCATGAGGATTTCACAAGGGCGGATTTGCATACCGCCTCCGCCACCTTTTTGGCATCCAGATACGTGCGCGCGCCGATGACCTGCACGGTGACAAACTTCGTCACCCGCTCGCCATCGCGGACCACCGCCTTGGCCAGTTCCAGCATCAGCCAGCGCAGCGCCGCGCGGAATTGCTTGCAGCGTTTGCCATTGCGCCGGATCGGCGGCATGCCGGACGCGCCGTTGGCCAGCACCAGCAGGGTGTCGTTGGTGGACATGTCACCATCGATGGTGATGCGGTTGAAACTCTCCTCGACGCACTCGAGCACGGCCTTGCGCAGGGTTTCCCGCGGAATGTTGGCATCGGTGGTGATGAAGCAAAGCATGGTGGCCATGCTCGGGGAAATCATGCCCGCACCCTTGACGCAGCCGCCAAGCCGCACCCGGTGATCGCCGAGATCAAAGGAAATCGCCAGTTCCTTGATGTGGGTGTCGCTGGTGATGATCGCGGAGGCGACGTTGCTGCCGTTTTTCGCGCCAAGGCAGTCGATGAGATTGTCGTATTTCGGTTCCACGCGCTGCATCGGCATCGGCAGGCCGATCACGCCGGTCGAGCAGACGCCGACCTCCGACTGGTTGATGCCGAGCGGCGCGGCCACGGCGGTGCACATCGCTTTGGCGTCCTGGATGCCCTGCACGCCGGTGCATGCGTTGGCGTTGCCGGAGTTGGCGATGATGGTGCGCAGGTCACCCTTGCGGAGATGCGCCTGGGTGACGCGGACGGGTGCCGCCTTCACGCGGTTGGTGGTGAAGGCTCCCGCGGAACTGCACGGCACTTCCGAATGGATCAATGCCAGATCCAAGCGGCTGGCGGTGGGATTCTTGATGCCACAGCACACCGCGCTGGTTAGAAACCTCAGCGGCGCGCCGACGCCGCCTTTGAGACGAGTGAAAGGAAAATCCATGGTCGGGTGGGGAAGCGGCGTAGCGTGGGGTGCGCTTAAAAATTTTGCAATCCATCAGTCTCGGAAAATCCGAACATCAGGTTGAACGCCTGCACTGCCTGCCCGCCCGCGCCCTTGCCCAGATTGTCCTCGGCGCTCATCAGGATCACCCGGCCGGTGCGCGGATCAAGCTGCCAGCCGACATCGATGAAGTTCGTGCGGGTGACATTCTTGGTATCCGCGCAGCCGCCCTTGCCGAGCAAGCGGACGAATGGCTGGCCGGCGAAGGCTTTCTCAAGTGCCGCGCCGATGGCCTCCGGCGCCACGCCCTCGCGAAGCTTCGCGGTGGTGGTGGTGGCGATGCCGGCGTTCACCGGAACCAGGTGCGGAATGAAACTGATGACCACGATTTCGCCAGCGGCGAGGCTGAGTTCCTGCTCGATCTCCGAAAGGTGGCGGTGTTTTGGCACGCCATACGCACGGGCGCTTTCATTGCACTCGCAGAACAGCAGCGTGAGGTCCGGCTTACGCCCCGCGCCACTGACACCGCTCAGCGAGTTCGCCACGATCGTCGCGGGATCGATCAGCTTTTCGCGCAACAAGGGCAGCAGCGGCAGCAGGACGCTGGTCGGATAACACCCCGGCGAGGCGATCAGACGCGCCACTTTGATTTCCTCCGCGCGGATTTCCGGCAGGCCATAAACCGCCTCCGCAAGCAAATCGGGAGCCGGATGCGCGTGGCCATAAAATTCCGCATACACCGCCGGATCGCGCAGGCGGAAATCCGCGCTCAAATCGATCACCCGCAGCCCCCGTTCCAGCAGCGCGCGTGCGATTTCCGCCGCCACCCCGTGAGGCAGGGCTAGAAACGCCACCTGCGCCCCCGCCGCTGCGATCGCAGCCGGATCCGGATCAATAAACGTGAGATCCGAGCCCGGAGCCCTGCAAAAGCGCGGAAACACCTCGGCAAGCCCCCTGCCGGACTCCTGCCGCGAGGTCACAGCCACCAGTTCCACGCCCGGATGGCCGAGCAAAAGGCGCAGCAACTCCATACCGGAATAGCCGCTCGCCCCCACAATCGCCGTCTTGATGCGTTTCATGCGGCGCATGCAATGTCAGGATTTTCCGTGCTTGCCAACCCGCATTTCCCCTGTTTCCGTCGCTCTCCGTTCACTAAACGGGCTGTAGCGCAGTCTGGTAGCGCACTACACTGGGGGTGTAGGGGTCGTGGGTTCGAATCCCGCCAGCCCGACCAACTCATTATCAATGAGTTAGGTTTTAAAATCGTCTCGCTTATACCCTGACTTATACCGGAGGGCGTTCAGACGGTTTGCTTGCCTTTTGGGTGCCGTGCCTAAAACAGAATCGGATACCGTGCCACCATCCATGCAACGTCTGAGAAACGGCGAGCACTTTCGCTCGGGCGAAACAGGATGAGCATATCCGGCGGTGCCGCAGGCGGGATCGCAGATCACGTCCTTGGGCGTGGGCTCGACCATGGTTTCATGGTGAAGGTTGGGGGAATTCCGGGCATGTGCGATGCTGTAGGAGAATCAATCAGCGGCCGTTGGCTTTCTTCCGGATCCCTCCAGTCGCCTCCTTGTCGAGGACTGGTCCAAGGACACCTCACGGATTCACATCAATCGGCGCGATGGGTTGGTTGCGGATTTCCTCGTTGTGGATTTCCAACGGAGGGATTGGCTCGAGGACGATTGCCTCGTTGTGAATCGGTTCGTTGCGAATTTCCCCGTGGGGAATGGCATCATTCCGGATGGGTTCGAGCCGGATCGAAAAACTATGTTCCTTCGGTTGTGCCATCGCTGTGGAATTCATGGATCACATGGCCGCCCGGATCCGTGCCGGGCGCAGCCGTTGCTTCATCGTGGCAAGCAGGTCGGCATGATCGCCCGGCAATGCGGAGAGGGAAGCGTTTGGCTTAGGCGGTTTCATGCGCCTGACCGCGTCAATCCAGCTAACCGGGGATCATCCTCAAGTCAATGGGGCTGTTGCCGCGTCTCCTTCATGGCCTGGATGTTGTAGGCGATCGAGTGAAACAGCTTGATGATCTGCGCCAGGCCTAGATGAATCGCGCCGTTGATCA
Source organism: Akkermansiaceae bacterium (assembly GCA_041753485.1). GTDB lineage: Bacteria > Verrucomicrobiota > Verrucomicrobiia > Verrucomicrobiales > Akkermansiaceae > Luteolibacter. The sequence continues at coordinate 7,889 of JBGSUP010000301.1, read as the reverse complement.
GGAGTGTGAGGGCGGCTCCAAGCGTGCCATAAGGACCGATTGCCGCAGCCGGTTTTGGCGAAGTGAGAAATTGCACCCCGGCGGCCATCACGGCGAGCAGCCCGAGAGCGATGCTGAACAGACCGAAAAACCGGCAATATTGGTGAAAAATGAGTTCCTTGGAGCTGACGTTGAGCGAGAAGCAATGGGATTTTTTGACTTCGGTTGTGCTTTGTTTTTGTGGTTTGGCGGTTTTCGCCGCCCCTCCGCCGATCCGTGGTTCGGCGACAAAATCGCAACCGCAGTTGGTGCATTTCACGTGTTTCCCGATGTAGGTTGCGGGGATATCGATCGGACTGTGGCAATTTCCGCATTCAGAGCTGAATGTGTTCATGACTGAATTTTGATTTAGTTGATCTCCCGCTTGGAGAGATTTGTCTGCGTCTAGCAATTTTTTTCCGGGATCACAAGTTGTAATCACGGAACATGTCCATTTCGGGACGGGGGCATGGCGGTATGCCATTGCCAAGCAGGCCCGGCTCGTCGAGCATGCCGCGAGTCGCGCCCATGACCTATTCCCGAATTCTGACCCATCCCGGAGGTTCGCACAAAGACGAGTTCCTCGCCTGTTGCCTGCTGCTGGCCGATCATCCGGTTCCCATTGTGAGACGGGAACCCCTTGCCGACGAGCTCGCCGATTCCACCATCGCGGTGGTGGATGTGGGTGGCATTCATGATCCGGCCTGCGGAAATTTCGACCATCACCAATTCCCGAAGGACCATCCACCGCAGTGTTCGCTGAGCCTGGTTCTCCAGCATCAGGGGCTTTACGGGGATGCCCGCCGTTTTTGTGACTGGTTGGAGCCCGCCGAGTGGCTTGATACCCGGGGACCCAATGAAACGTCGCGCTGGCTTGGAATCGGCCGTGATGCCCTGGCCAAACTCAATTCTCCCATCGACGTCGCCTTGTTGCGGCGCTTTGCCGGCGTCTCGCGCCTGGAACCGGGAGAGCCCTTATGGCAAGTGATGCGTTGGATCGGCGAAGACCTGATCCTCTACCTGCGGACCTTGCGGCAACGGCTGGATTTTATCGCGCAGGTCGGCGAGTTCTGGGAGGTCGAGGCTGTTTCCGGGTCATTCCATGTGCTTTACATCCCGCGCACCGAACCACTGCCGGAGGAACCCTCGGCCGGCCTCGGCCGCTTAATCGAAAACCATCCGGCCGGCGAAAAAGTGGTCGGCCTGGTTTATCCCGACCGCCGGGGCGTGGGTTTCGGCCTGGCACGCCACAATGACCATCCGGGACTGGATTTCACCCGGATTGCGGATCTGGACGACGTTCATTTCGCCCATGCCCGCGGGTTCGTGGCCAAAACCTCGGCGACCGAGCCCGAACGGCTGCGGGACTTGCTGGCGCGGAGTTGGAGCCAAACGATGACTGGCGATGCTTGAGGATGATTTCACCCATGTCCTGCGCAAGGCGTTGTTGGGCCATGGGCTCGCTCCGGCGGCAGTTGCGGCGCGCGCCGGAATTCCGGAATCCGGGGTGCTCGCCCTGCTTCGCGGCAGGTTTTCCGCCGAGACTGCGGCCAACATCGCGCCGGTGCTCGGCCTGAACCCACAGGCCTGCGCCGGACATGATCGCTATCAACCGAAACCGCTGGCAATCGGGCTGCTTCGTCGCCTCGACCTGCCATTCGGCGGCGGTCAGGTGAATGCCTGGTTGTTGCAGGCAGGGAATGAGCGCATTCTGTTCGATGCCGGCTTCGATGCACGCGATCTGATGCAGATGCTCGGCCGACGGCCGGACCGCGCTTTCATCAGCCACGCGCACCGCGATCACACCGGTGTTTTGAACGATCTTCTTGCTGCCGGGGTGCCGGTGCATGCCGCGGGCATTCGGGGCACCATCCCGATCACAGCCGGTGCCACCGTCTGCTGCGGCCCCCTGATCATCCGGGCCTGCGACCTTTCAGGCCATGCGGTTCCAGCGCTTGGATTCCACATTGAAGGGCTGGACGTGCCGGTGCTGGTGGTCGGAGACGCGCTTTTTGCCGGATCGATCGGCGGTTGTGGATCCCCAGCGCTCTACCAGCAGGCACTGCGCAATCTGCGGCATGCCTTGGGGCCTTTACCGGACTCGACCGTGCTGCTCCCGGGCCACGGGCCGGCCACCACGCTGGGCGAGGAGCGTGCGGGAAATCCATTCCTGTGAGCGCGCTGCCGGGTGCTTGGGCCCCTAGCCCACGCGCCTCAGTTCCGGGGGTTCCACCAACCGTTTTCCTCCTCGGGGCCGCACCAGCCGATGTGAGCGGCCTGGTTGTCGCCGCCGTAAAAATTGGTTTCGCTGCCTTCGGCGGGTGATTCCGCAGTGACATGGCCGTCGCACCACGCGATGAGGGCTTTGCCGTTGAAGCGGAAGTGCACACTCGGCTGCAGCGGGCCGGCAAGTTTCCAATTCGGACTGACCGAACGGCGTGGCGCGGCGGAGGCGTATTCCTGGAGGCCGGCATTTTTGGCGAAGGCAGTGGTGGCGAACATGAGCGTGCGTTCGGGCCGGTTCACGTTGGCGGGGCGGTTCGGCGTGAACGTGGATCCGGGTATGCCGCCGAGATATGTTCCATTGTAGCCATAGCCGCCGGAGCCTTCCTCCCATGACTGGCTGCCGGTGAGGTGGCGGGTGAATTCCGGACAGGTTCCGACGCGGCGGCTCAACCCGAGGTATTCGGCGAGCAGGCCTTTGCTGGGATCGAAGGGCTCGCTGGCACTGGAGCGCCCGCCATGCCAGCGGATGCAGTTGGATGGATCACCAAACGGGCAATATGTCTGGTGGTCCGCCACATAGAGCAGGTTGGCCGCCGCGAGCTGGCGCAGATTGGCGGAGGAAACCGTCTGGTTCGCCCGCAGTCTGGCCGAGCGGAAGCCCTGCATGCCGATGACGGCGAGCGCGGTCACGATCGCCAGCACCAGGAGCACTTCAAGCAGGGTGAAGCCGCGGGATTTTCCGATGGGTTTCATGGCTCTGCGGCGAGGCGGAAGTAACGTTTGCCGGGAGTGGTAGGCACCGTGACGGTGACTTGGACGAGGTCAGTTCCGCTCTCCGCCACCGTGGCGGGCGAACCGGGGGTGGGGAGGCAAACGGCACCCGCCACGGATTGGACGAGCGGCTGCCAGTCCACGAGTGTGGCGCTGCTCTCGACGCGCAGTTTGCCGTCCGTCCGATAGGCGAGGCGGGAAAAACGCATGGTCGTCTGGGCGGTGGCGGATTCCATGGCCAAGGTGCCATTGCCGGTGAGGTAGCGGATAAGGTTAGGGATGCCGTCACGGTCGGTGTCCGCCGTGGGCAGGGCGTCGTTTCCTACCAGATTCCAACTGGCGGTCCAAGCGGCGTAGGTCGTGACCATGGGCGAGATGGCCCCCACCGCGTCGAGATCGAATCCACCGAACTCATGGAATGTGGGATAAGGGTCATTGATGGGGTTTCCCAGCGAGTCGAGCGTGCGGTATGCCGGGTTTAGCGAGCCGACCACATCCACGATCCGCATGTGGGTGATGCGGTCCACATCCAGCGCCGGATGGTGGCGGCGGAGCTCTGCCAGGTCGAAGGGAGTCCCGGAGCCGCCCGGGGCGCGGCCGGCGAGGTTGCGGATGTTGGTGGGATCCAGCGAGGCGTAATCGGGGATCTGACTGTCGGTCTGGGTGAGTGAAACCGAGGGAAAGCGGAAGAAATTCCCGCCGTCCGAACTGACCTCGACGTGCGCCAGTTCGAGAAAGCGGCCGTTGAATGAATTTTCGAACACCGCGAAATCGGGGCCGGCTCCATCGGCGAGGGCTTGCTCAAAGGTGAGCGTGGCGCTTCCGCCATCGCCCAGCGAGACGACGGGAAACGGGTTTCCCTCGTCGCCGGTGGTCACATCGGCGGGGCCGATGGCGCTGGTTTCATTGCCGAAGGTGGGGAAATAGGGGAACTCCTCGGTGAATTCAGCGATGTCCCCGGGGCCGCGGACGAGTTCCACCGCAGTGGCCCACAATGAGAAACGCGGATCCGCTGCGGGGATGAAGTCCGCTGGGTAGGGGCCCGCCACCAGAGCGGCGGGCGTCATCAACAGGAGCGGGATGCTTGTTTTCATCCGGGTATTCGGGCGGAGTGGGAAAATCAAGCAACCCGCCTGCGGCGCAGCTGGAGGAATGCCGCGCCCGTGACCAGTGCCACACTGGATGGCTCGGGAATCGGCGCGGGGGCGTTCACCGCCTGGCCGGGACCGGGATCGCCGAAAGCGGCGTAAGTCCAGCCATCCCATGAGCCATCGACCAGCGGTCGGCCGGCCACACCGGTATTGGAGGCCACCCATTCGCCCGGGCCGGCCTCGTCATAGGGGCTGCCGAGCGGCGGCAGGACGTGAGCACCCGTGGGGGCTGCGCCATCGGTGAAATTGCCGGCCTGCTGGGCATTGTTGACGAAATACTGGAGGTATTGGCCAGTGCCTGCGTTGAACCCGGGGAAGGAATTTCCCTGCCACTGGAGGTCAGTCACAAAGCCGCCCGCGAGTCCCGTGGCGGTGAAGGCACCATTCGAGGCGGCGACGAAGGCCGCCAGCATGTCGGCCCCGGTCTTGGTTTCGGTGCTTTGCCAGCGGTATCCCCAAGCCCAAGCCGCCGTCTGGCCGGGCCATTGGATGACCAACGCGGCCTCATTGGTGCCCGCGCCGGCGGCCGGCCCGATCCATTGGCTAACGTCGGAAATGAGGAAGGTGGCCGCGCGCGCGGTCGGGGTGAGGTTCGCAGAACAAACGAGCGCGCCCGCTGCGATCAAGCGCATGGTGGTTTTCAGTTTCATCGATCTCTTCAGGGTATGGTGTTACACGAAGAGAAGGCTGGGCGGGAAAACTCCCTCGCCATCTCTCGCCGGATCCTCTTTCGCGGAGGACCATGTGGACCCGCTTCACCGTGAAATCCGGCGGACGGGTGACGAGCAACGAAGGTGCAAGTATTCGGACTTCCGGCTATCGCTCCTCCCGCCTTCACCGTTTGTTTGAAAACGATTGGACTGTGGGGCTTGCAACCGGTTACCGCAGCGCGACTGTTCCGGATTTTCACCGGATTCCATGACGCCTTCGTGGTTGGTCGGCGCGAGCCTTGGCGGTCGGATGGCGCGTGGCAAGGCGAAAGCCCCTGGCAGCAGGCGAATCGCAGGATTTGCGAAGGCTATGGCGGAGGATGCGGATCCGGTGGAAACCGCCGGCACCTCTCAATGCCTGAAGTGCCGGTGACCGGTGAAGACCATGGCCATGCCCGCGGCGTCCGCCGCGGCGATGACTTCCTCGTCGCGCACCGAACCGCCGGGCTGGATGCAGGCGGTCGCCCCGGCGTCGATGGCGGATTGCAGGCCGTCGGCAAAGGGAAACATGGCGTCGGAGGCGACGATACTGCCTTTGAGATCGAGTCCGGCTTCCTTGGCCTTCCACACGGCGATGCGCGAGGAATCCACGCGGCTCATCTGGCCGGCACCGATGCCGAGCGTGCGGTCGGTGGTGGCATAGACGATGGCGTTGGACTTGACGTGCTTGACGATGCGCCAGCCGAAGCGCATCGCACGCATTTCCTCTTCGGTGGGCGGGCGTTTGGTGACGACTTTGGATTCGAGGTTGTCGAGACCGAGCGCGGTATGGTCGCGGTCCATCACCATGATGCCACCGGGGCAGGAGCGGATGACCGCGGATTTTTTCTCCACCAGATAGGCGTCGTTCATTTTCATGAGACGCAGGTTTTTCTTTTTCTGGAGCAGGGCGCGTGCGTCGGCATCGAAGTCCGGGGCGATGATCACGTCGGTGAAGATTTCCGAGATCACGCGGGCGAGTTCGAGGGTGAGCGGGCGGTTGCAGACGATCACGCCGCCGAAGGGTGCCTGGCGGTCGGTTTCAAAGGCCTTTTGCCAGGCGACGCGCAGATCCTCATCGTCCTGGCCGACGCCGCAGGGATTGGTGTGCTTGAGGATGGCGACGGTGGGGCGGACGAAGTCGAGGATGATGTCGGCGGCGGCCTCGATGTCGAGGATGTTGGTATAACTCAACTCCTTGCCCTGGATCTGGCTGAAGAACTCGCGGAAGTTGCCATAGAGCGCGCATTTCTGATGGGGATTGTCGCCATAGCGGAGTTCCTGCTCGAGCGGCAGGCTGAGGGTGAAATTGCAGCAGGTGCCGGTCCGACACTGGCCGAGGTAGTTGGTGATGGCGGCGTCGTATTGCGAGGTGCGGAGGAAAACCTTCACCGCGAGCTGCTCGCGGAAGCCCCGGGTGGTTTCACCGCTGTGTTCCCTCATCTCCTCGATGACCCGCGCGTAATCCGCCGGATCGACCACCACGGTGACATGCGAATGGTTTTTCGCGGCGCTGCGCAGCATCGACGGGCCGCCGATATCGATGTTTTCAATGGCCTCCTCGAGCTTGACGCCGGGCCTGGCGACGGTTTCCTCGAACGGATAGAGATTCACCACCACCAGATCAATCCGCAGGATGCCGTGTTTTTTTGCCTGGGCGAGGTGGTCCTTGTCGTCGCGGCGGTGGAGCAGGCCGCCGTGGACTCTGGGATGAAGGGTTTTCACGCGGCCGTCGAAGAGCTCGGGCGCGCCAGTGAATTCGGAAACATCGATCACCGGCAGACCGGCATCGCGAAGGGACTTGGCGGTGCCGCCGGTGGACAGCAACTCGACACCAAGCTCGTGCAGTGCCCCGGCGAAAGCCACAATGCCGGTTTTGTCCGAGACGGAGAGGAGGGCGCGGGTGATGGGCATGGCGGGTGGCGTTCGCGGGGTTGGCGCAGGACGGCGGATGCCGCCCGGCGGGGATCCGGTAAACAAGCGGGCGGCCGGGGGCAAGCGCAATAGGGTGGGGGATGGCGGTCCGAAGGGCCGGGAAGCAGCCGGCGAGCCACTCGGCGCTGGGCTTTTGAACCACTGCATGCCGGTGGGTTTTTCGCGTGAGCTGGCTTGAATTCCGGCTTTCCTCTCGCCATAAAGCGGCACGTGAGGCACATTCCCGCCCATGAAAATGCTGATCAGCGCCTTGCTCGCGGGTTTCCTGGCTTGGTCCGCCGCCGGTGGCTCCACCATCATGGTGGTTCCCGTGTTCGAACCGCTCAGCCTTCACGGCACGGATGGCGACGAGGCGATCTCGGACACCGGCGAAGCCCTGCAGGCCTGCGTGATGTCGCGGCCCATGGCGCTGACCGGAGCCTTCCCGGAAGTCCTCGTCGATGCCATCCGCAGCCCGCATTTGATCCCCACCAACAATCCTAATTACAAAGTTCAGGAAGCGAATCTGCTGGTGATCGCCAATATCGGCATCAGCGCGGAAATGACCGCCGGAGGCCTGGCCGTGCGAATGGACGTCGCCCAGCTGGTCATTCCGCCGGAAATCGATCTCACCGCCCGCCAGATCCTCAAACTTGCCATCGTCGCCCTGCGGAAAACCCTCGAGGAATACCAGCGTCCCCAGACCGAGCCACTCGCCGTGAGCCTGGTCATCGAGGGCACCGACGAGGGCAAGGCCGGCCTGCGTGATCTCGACAGCCGCTTCATGATTGGGGCCAGCCCCGCGCCCGGCAACTGAACCGGTATTTTGCCTTTTCAACAACGGGGTAAATCCGCTTGGATTGCTCAGCCCACTCCCAGCATGCCCCAACGCCCCAAAGATCCCCGCCCTTTCAAGCGCGCCATCCTCAAACTCAGCGGAGAAGCCCTGCGCGGCACCAGCTCGCGGGACAACATTTCTCCTGAAATCGTGGACCGCATCGCCATGGAAATCCGTGAGGCCGTGGCCTCGGGGCTCCAACTCGGCATCGTGGTGGGCGGCGGAAACTTCTGGCGCGGTGCCAGCGCCTCCGCCCGCGGCATGGACCGCGCCACCGCCGAC
>JBGSUP010000300.1:0-10126 GCA_041753485.1 Akkermansiaceae bacterium | reverse complement strand
CATCGCATACAGGTCCGCGCCATGGATGCGCACGCTGCCACGCTCCGGCCGCTCCAGCCCCGCCAGCGTGTAGAGCAGCGTGGTCTTGCCCGCGCCGCTCGGGCCGCAGAGGAACACCCGCTCGCCCTGATGGATCCGCAGGTCGATGCCGTGCAGCACCTCGATGGATTTTTTCCCGATCCGGTAGCTGCGGTGCAGGTCCACCGTGTCGATCATCGCTTCGCTCATGGCGGAAACCTGCGTCGCAACCCGCCCCGGCGCAAGCCCCCAAAGCGTTTCAAAGCATCATCAGCAGCACGAATCCGGTGATTACGACAAGAAGCAGCCAGCGGAGGCAACCGGTGGCCGCTGATGTGCTCTCCCCGCGCAGCCAGCGGGTGAAGCCACCCATCAACGGGCCCAGGACCGCGAATGCAAGACCGAGAACGAGCAGGTATTTCAGCACCGGAGTCAGCAACCGGACAATGGACTCGGGGGAATTCCTGGTGCCGGCCAGAATGAACAGCGCGAGGGCGATCAGGCCAAAGGCCACCAGGCCCACCGTGAAAAATCGCACCGTCTGGCGAAACTCTCCGTCCCCGCTGGCTGGCTCGTGCAATGGGCGATCCGTGCTTTCCTGCAAGGCATCGTCCGGCTCTGTTGCGATCGGTTGCTCTGAAACGAGCACCCGGATGCCGCCGATAGCCAGCGGGCCATAGATGGCACCCATGCCTTCATCCAGGATTTCGGCGAAGTATCCCTCGGAGCGCATCGTCGCGGCGAAGATCGCCGCCTCCTCGCGGGTGCCGAAAGTGTGGATCACACCCGGCAGCCAACCGAATGCCGGAAAGGGTGGCAAGCGCCGAGATTCATGTGTGCGCGAAGATGCCCGGAATCAATGCTTCTTAAAATACCGGACGATTGCGGCGACGAGGCCCGGGATGTCGTGGGGACTTGCTTCGAAGGCAGGCGGCGTGCCGTGCTTGCGCAGTGTCTCGCTGGTGACGGGGCCGATGCTGCCCGCGACGCAGCCTTCCGGCCAATCGAGGCCGAGTGCGAAGAAGTGATCGACGGTGGAGCTGGAGGTGAAGGTGATCAGGTCCGCGCCCTGGTGATGATGGAAAGTGTGGCAACGATGGCTTTCGGTGCTCCGGTGGTGGCCCTGCAGTTGAGGGTGATCGGGGGTGCCACGGTGGCTCCAGACCCGCCATCTGCAGAAAAAATCGCCACCAAATTCTGCTTGAGGCATCCCCGCATGATTTGATGGAAAGCGGACTTATGTTGCGCATTGTGGCATATCCCCCGGTATTGCCCCTGCGCGGATTCCCTGCGCAGCTGTTAGACATTGGCTCGCTGGCACGCTTTTCACGCGGCCATGGGAACCCGGCAGGGCCTTGCCGCGCCGTGGTTTCCCCGAAGGAGAATCCGCATCTGCGCGGCCCATTCCCACGCCTCCGCTACTCATGCGCTCTTCCCAATCCCCAATCTCCCGGCCAGTTGACTCAGCTCATCCTCCGTCTCCCCAAGCCGAAACCCGGATGCCGCTTGTCATGCCTAGCACCAGAAAATGAAAAACTCACCTTCCGAGCTCCCTGCGGATCTCCTCCCATGTGCGACCCTTCGAAGGATCATCCACAAGCTCCCGGGAGCGTCGGCGTGCCTCGGCGATCTCGTCGTCCTCATCCACCAGGATGGTCGGCAGCGAACCCAGCAATTCAGCCGCCAACCAAGTCCGATCCCCGTCCGGCAAGTCCATCACACGCTTCTGAAACTCCTCAAGTTGCATGCTGCGAACGTTTCCGGAATCGCCGCTCCTGTCAAATTGGGAAAACTTTTCCGGAAAAATCTTCATCCGCTCCTGTCACAAAATTGCCAAAACCGGGTAAATCCCCATGATGCCTTTTTCATTTCGCGATCCCGGCTCCCACAGGAGCCGGGCGACACTCCAGTCCCTCTCAGGAAGGCCCAGTGCCGGATCGATCTGCCGTCTTCCCGCAAACCCGCCCCGCGCTCCGGATCGGCATGCTCCCTGCTTCCGCCCCATGCCCTGAACGCGACCCATCCGTCACCATTTCCCGCTTGCCTCACTCCGCAAAATTTATTTTTACCTGCCAGTATGTTCGTAAATCGCGCCTGTTCTGATCCATTCCGCCGATCGTGGATCGTGGATCGTGGACCGTGGATCCCGTCTGTTAGGGCGATCGGACGACAGGCTTCCAGCCTGTCATGGTAGGCGGGCATCTTGCCTGCTGTGGCTTCCCAACGTGGCGGCGCTTTGCAAGCGCCATGCCCCTCTTCCCTTCCACTTTCCATTCAGCTTGCCCGGCAAAGCACCGCGGCGACGGGGCACTTATTACACATCTCACGCCTTCGGCGACAAGTGGGCATCAAGGAGCAGCGGACTCCGATTCGCCCCGGAGCATGTGTTGCCGAAGGAAAAGCGCGAAGCACACCTCTTCGTCGATTCATGCACAAGGGCGCATCGGAGTGCGCCCCTCCTTGGTCACGCCCTATTGGTTCCCGCGACTCAGCCACTTCCCTACCTCTGATCACTGATCACTTCTAACCACCAACTCCTCCCCATGAAACTCCCCGCCACCCTCGGCAGCCTGACGGTCACCGCCAGCTCCCTCAATGTCCGCAGCACTCCCTCACTGACCGGCGATGTCATCGGTAGTCTTCCGCAGGGGCGGGTCGTCACTTGGCTTTCCACCTCGCGGGACGGTTACTGGGCCGAGATCCGTTCGGGGCGGCTACGCGGTTGGTCCTCCGTCCGCTACCTGGCCGAGGAGAAACCTGCGGCACCTGCGTCGCCCTTCGATGAAATTCTCCGCATCGCCGAGGGATCAGAAATCCGCCGCTACCGCTGGAAAAACCGTGGAGTCGCCCCGGCCGGTTGCATCAAGGGCATGGCAATGACCTTCGGCTGCGTGTATTGCAAGCTGTTGTCCGGCGATCCCGCAGCGCTTGTCATGGCCGCAGCCGACAGCGGAGAGGCGGGCCGCGACGCGCTGGCCCATTATGCCAGCCAATTCCGCGACAGCGGCCTCAACAACGAGGCCTCCGGCCCATCCACCCTGCGCCATCTTTTCGTTCTGCTCATCGGCCTGGGCATGAGGGAAAGCTCCGGCAGGCACTGCGAGGGACGCGACCTCAGCGCCACCAATACCACCGCCGAGACCGCCGAGGCCGGTCTTTTTCAAACCAGCTACAACGCCCGCGCCGCCCACCGGCTCCTAACCGCCATCTTCAACCACTACCGCGCCAATCCAGCCTCCGGCTTTGCCGAAATCTTCGCGGAAGGAGTGACCTGCAAACCCCGGGAGTGGGAGAGCTACGGCAGCGGCCCGGGACGGGACTTCCAGCAACTCTCGAAGGAATGCCCGGCCTTCGCCGCCGAATTCGCCGCCCTCGGCCTGCGCCACCTCCGCAAGCACTGGGGACCGGTCACCCGCCGCGAGGTCGAACTCCACCCGGAGTGCAACACGATGCTGCTCAAAGTCCAGCAGGTGATTGACGCGTCGGGGCTTTGTCCGGTCATCGCTTGATGAACCACTCCCCAACCATCTCCCGAATTCAAAACCATAACCAACACCAAGGACAACAAACACACCATGAAAACCAAGATCACAACTGCGGCGCTACTTGCCGTTCTATCCATCCGCGCATCAGCGGTCGTCAACATCGACTACGTCACCGTCGGTAATGTCGGAAACGCGGCGGACACCACTGTGATGACGACAGATGGAACAACGGGCTACGGTTCGGTAGCCTACTCCTACCAGATCGCAAAAAACGAGACCACCATCTCACAGTATGCCGAATTCCTCAACGCCGTCGCAAAGACGGACAGCTACGGGCTTTACAGCACGAATATGACCGAAAGCTGGATCAACGGCGTCAGCCGCAGCGGCACGTCCGGCAGCTACACCTACGCGGTGAATCCCGGTAGCGAGAACAAGCCGATCACCAACGTGAGTTGGTTTGATGCGGCTCGCTTCTGCAACTGGCTGCACAACGGCCAACAAACCGGCGAAGGTGCCGCTCTCACTGCGGAAATCGGAGCCTACACGCTTAATGGCGCGACTAGTGGCATCGTCAGCAAAAACGTGAATGCCACCGTCTGGATTCCCAGCGAGAACGAATGGTATAAGGCTGCCTACTACGATCCGTCCAAAAATGCGGGTGCCGGCGGCTACTGGCTGCACGCCAACCAGAGCGATACGATGACCACCAACGACATCGGCGTTGCGGGAGCAGCGAATTATTTAGATGCCAACGGCTATGCAGTTTATACAGGATCGGGGGCGGGAACGTGGAGTATTACAGACGTCGGTGCTTACGGTGCGAACTCAGACAGTTATTATGGAACTAACGACCAAGCGGGAAACGTCTGGGAATGGAATGACGCTGTCATAATTGATGAGGAATTTCTCCCGTTTCCCCTTCGCGGTGCGCGTGGGGAATCTTTTGGGAGTCCATACGGTGATGATCTGCCTTCTACGTATCGCAATTACGATGACCCCAACGCCCAAACTAATTCTGTTGGCTTCCGCGTTGCCGCCGCTATCCCCGAACCCACCACCGGCCTGCTGGCGGTTCTCGGGCTTTTCCCTCTGATTTCCCGCCGCCGGAAGGCTTGAGGGGCAACATAAACCCAAAAGAGCATCAAGAAAATGAAAACGATACCAAAAGGCATGGGCTGGCAGCGGGATCTGCCGGACTTCCGGGATTTGACGAGCGACGCGGATAACGTGAAATCACTGCGGACCAAGTCGAAGCGATTGATGCGCGCGAAGAAAACCCTCGCGAAGACCGTGGATCTCCGGGAATGGTGTTCGCCGATTGAGGATCAGGAGGATCTCGGCTCCTGCACCGCGAACGCGGGTGTGGCCTTGCTCGAATATTTCCAACGCCGGGCGCACGGCAAGCACTTGGACGCGTCCCGGATTTTCCTCTATAAGGTGACGCGGAACCTGCTGGGTTGGCAGGGGGACGACGGTGCCTATCTGAGGACGACGATGAAGGCGATGGTGCTTTTCGGTGTTCCCCCGGAAGAATACTGGCCTTACGATCCGCCCAAGTTCAACGCGGAGCCGCCCGCGTTCTGTTATGCCTTCGGCCAGAACTACAAAACACTGAAATACTACCGGCTGGATCCGCCCGGGCAGGCCACCGCCAAGACGCTCGCGGCGGTGAAAGAGAGCATCGCCGGGGGACTCCCCGCCATGTTCGGATTCACGGTTTACAGTTCGATCCCGCCGCTTGGCGATGGCAAGGGGGAGATTCCTTTTCCGAAACGGGGAGACCGGGTGGAGGGTGGACACGCCGTAGTCGCCGTCGGCTACGATGACCGGAAGAAAATCGGCGCGGAAACGGGAGCGCTGCTGATTCGCAACTCGTGGGGCGAGCAATGGGGCGTCGGCGGCTATGGCTGGCTGCCCTATGCCTTTGTCAGCCAGGGCCTCGCGGTCGATTTCTGGTCGCTGATGGACGCCTCGTTTGTGGATACGGAACTTTTCTCGGAGGAGGAGTCATGAAAAAGAGCGGTCCCATTCTCAAACTCCCGCCGGGATTCTCGGTGGAAACCATCGGCAACCAGCATCTTTCATCGGTGCTGCGGCCGGACCTGAAAGTCACCCGCCTCTCGCCCCGCGCGGTGAAGCGGATCGAGTCGTTCAGCCACGCGCCATCGTTCAAGGCGCGCATCAAGGCGAAGCCGAAACGCTTCGTCGGCGTGGCGGAGGGCGATTCGTGGTTCGATTACCTGCCGGCGTATTTCGATCTCGATCTGTTTAACGGAGACTTGATCGGCGAGTTGAACGAGCACCCCGATCTCCATGTGTTCAAACTCGCGAAGGCGGGCGACACGTTGGAGAACATGGTGTATGGGCCTCGCGGCACCGGCGCGCAGTTGAAGGCCACGCTCGATGCGATCCGGAAGTTCGACGCCAGGTTTTTACTCTTCTCGGCGGGCGGGAACGATGTGGCCGGGCCGGAGCTGGAAAGATTTCTCTACCAGGCCCACGAAGCGCCGGACCCGAAGATGCCGGTGATCGACGGCGTGGTGGAGGCGATCATTGGCAAGCGGTTTGCGGAACTGTTCAACCACATGATCGATGAGGTGAAAAAGACATCTCCGAAGATCGCCATTTTCCTGCACGGCTACGACTACGCGGTGCCGGATGGGCGGGGAGTGATCAATTTTCCCTTCGGCTTTACCTTCGTCGGACCATGGCTGAAACCCGCCTTTACGAACAAGGGAATCCACAATCCCGCGACCTGCCAGAAGGTAATCAACCGCCTCATCGACCGGGTGAATAAAACCGTCCACAACGTGGCCAAAAAGCGGGCCGCGGAGAGGATTCATTATGTGGATTTCCGTAAGGTACTCTCCAGCAAGAAGCCCGGCTACAAGAGGGACTGGGCGAACGAATTGCATCCGACAGGCGGAGGGTGGAAGAAGCTGAGTGACAGGTTTTCAACTGAGATTGTCAAAGCGCTGGAATCATGAGCGTGCGTCCATCATGAGATGGTGATTAGCCGACCCGCAATGCCCGCGAATCTCATCGGCCGTTGCAGAGAGCCTTGGTGAAGCTGTTATCGCTGCGGCAGCGCCAGCGAGAGTAAGTGCTTCAATCCAGCCAGTTTTCAAATCGCAATCCCGGCACTTGGGTGAAGTCCACGGTGTTGCGGGTCAGGAGGGTGGCATCGTGAACGAGGGCAATGCTGGCGATCCGCAGATCCATCGTGCCGCTGCGGATGAAGAGGAGCTGAAGCCGAATGCTGGCTTGAAATTGCCGATGAACCGAGCCACGTTCCCGTCATGTCCACCAAGGAAATCGCCATGGAAACCATCAGGGGACTTCCCGACGACGCCTCGTGGCAGGAAATCGAGGCCAGGATCCGCCTGCTTGCAGAGGTCAATCTGGGCTGTGAAGAACTGGAGCGGGGAGAAGGCACCGCAATCCACGACCAAGCCGCGTTTCTCCGGCTGGCCAGAATCAAGCGATGAAACTGGTTCTCTCTCCTTCCGCGATTCGTGATCTTCAATCCATTTCCGAATACACTCTTCGTAACTGGGGCCTTGAGCAGGAGGCGCGGTATCTGAAAGGTCTTTGGAAAAAGCTGCGAATCAAAGCCGAAGTCTCTGACTTAACTTCGTTTTTTGGCAATCAATCCATCGGCGGAGGATGCCGCTTCAAGCGGCTTTCAAATCCGCGGATCACAAGATGTCCGGCGCTGTTGAGATCGAGGGCAGCGACAGTGGCGCGGCCGGTCGGAGTGCGCCCGATCAATTTCACACCGGTCCAGCGGAAGTTCCCGGCCCATGAATCGAGTCTGGGATGAAACAGCGGCACGGTTGCGCCTGACATGGGATCAACCGCTGTTCTGCGGGCACCTTTGCGGAGCGAGCAGTGGATGCAGGCCAGCGCCAGGTTTTCGGGAACGGTCAAACCGCCCGCCACTTGCGGCACGATATGGTCCACGTGAAAAGTCGCAGCCTGACCTTCGGCCGAGAGGCCGCAGTATTCGCAGCGGCCATGCGCCCGCGTTGATACCATGCGCCTCAATTTTGCGGATGCGGCCATGCCTGTTCAGGATTCCAGGGCTTTCACCTGAGCACCCAGCTTGAGAATCGAGAGCGTGGTGGCGATGTTTGCCAGCGCCTCGGCCTCGCGCCGCTCCGCAGCACTCAGCCTGCCCCGGCGGCCCTGCTCATCGAGAAGGTAATGCAAGCGATCATCCAGCGCCTTGGGAAAACGGAGTGAGGCGAGTCGGGCCGGCATTGGCACGGTCACTTCCAGCGTTGTGTTTGCAGCCATGGGTTCACCCTAGATCATGCTTCCGATGATGACAAGCGCCGGGATGGGCTTGAAACGATGAATCAAATTGTTTCATCGAAACGCAAAGATGCGGAGGAATACGCTGAGATGGGTTTGGAAATGGCTTTATCCAACGAGAACTGACGCACGCTTTTCGAGCAGTGGGCTCATGGTTTCTCCGCGAGAGACCTCTGCGTCCTTCGTGCCTCGGCGTTTCACCATTCAACGTTTGTTGAAATACCGCACGATCGCCGCGACGAGTCCCGGGATGTCGTGGGGATTCGCTTCGAAAGCCGGTGGCATGCCGTGCTTGCGGAGTGTCTCGCTGGTGACCGGGCCGATGCTGCCCGCGACGCAGCCCTCCGGCCAATCCAGGCCGAGCGCGAAGAAGTGGTCGACCGTGGAGCTGGAGGTGAAGGTGATCAGGTCCGCGCCATGTTCGACGAGCTTGGCCTTTGCTCCGGTGGGGTCCTCGGTTTCGGGAACGGTGCGGTAGGCGATGCATTCATCGACGATCGCGCCGAGCCCGGTCAGGCCGTCATAGATGACATCACGCGATTCGGCGGCTTTCACCCAGAGCATGGTCAGGTTTTCGACGGATTCCTTCTTGAAGGCGTCGATCAAGCCTTCGGCTACGAATTTTTCAGGGATCAGATCCACGGTGAAGCGGTATTCGCGGATCTTCGCGGCGGTACCCGCGCCGATGGCGGCGATGCGCGGATTGCCGAGACTGCGGGCATCCGGATAGGTGGCGAAAAATGCATCGAAGAAACGCTCCACGCCGTTCGGGCTGGTGAAGACGAGCCAGTCGTATTCGTGGGCGTGGGTCACCATTTCGGCGAAGCCCTGCTTGTCCTCGGGGTGTTCGATGCGGATGGTCGGTAGTTCGATCACATCGGCACCCAGATCGCGCAGCGCCTTGCTCAGCTCTCCGGCCTGCTCGCGGGTGCGTGTGACGACGATGCGTTTCCCGAACAGCGGGCGCTTCTCGAACCAGTTGATCTTTTCGCGCTCCTTCACGACATCTCCGATCACCGCCACGGCGGGCGAGCCGAAATTCTCGCGCTCGGCGATGTCGGCGATGTTAGAGAGCGTGCCGACGATGGTTTTCTGCGCGCCGGTGGTGGCCCACTGCGTGAGGGCGATCGGGGTTTGTGCAGCGGCTCCGTGTTGGATGAAGGAGCCGGTGATTTCGCGGAGCCTGGCTACTCCCATGACGAACACTTTGGTTCCCGGTGCGGTGGCGAGCTGGGCGTAGTCGATCGAGCTATAGCCCTTGGTCGGATCCTCGTGGCCGGTGAAAATCGTGAGCTGCGTGTTGTGATCGCGGTGGGTCACCGGGATGCCCGCATAGGCGGGACCGGCGATGGTCGAGCTGATGCCGGGCACGATTTCAAAGGTCACACCTGCGGCGGCGAGTTCGGCGGCTTCCTCACCGCCGCGGCCGAAAATCATCGGATCGCCGCCTTTGAGGCGCACGACGGATTTCCCGGCTTTGGTTTTCTCAACGATGAGGGCGTTGATCTGGTCTTGTGGGACGGAGTGGTCTTTGGCACGCTTGCCGACATAGATTTTCTCGCAACCGGCCTTGGTCCATTGCAACAGCTCCGGATTGCTCAGCGCGTCGTAAACGAGGACGTCGGCGTGTTCGATGCATTCCTTGGCACGCAGGGTGACGAGGCCGAGATCGCCGGGGCCGGCGCCGACGAGATAACAGATTCCGGATGGGCTCATGTGAGGGATTGGAAAAGTTCGAGGGCCACGGCGATGGGATCGGAGCCGCAGGCCTCACCGGTTTTCGGCTTGCCGCCCTGCTCCGGGAAAACCCTTGCCTGTAGATGAAGACGGCCGTCGGTCAGCGAGGAAAACACGCCGACGGGCGTGTGGCAACCCGCGTCAAGCAGGCGCAGGAATTCGCGCTCGGCGGTGACCCGCACCCAGGTGTCCGCATGGCCGATGGATTGGGCATGGACGCGGCTGCGATGGTCATCCGCGCGGATCTCCAAGCCCACCGCTCCTTGTCCGGCGGCAGGGTAAACCTCGGATTCATCCAGCCGCAGGGCGAAAAGTCCCGGCATGCCAAGCACCGGTTCCGGGCCGTCAGTTTCGGGAATTTCCGGCAGGTATCCCAGCCTCACCAAGCCGGCCTCGGCCAGCAGGATGGCGTCGTGATGGTCGCCGGAGGAAAGTTTTTGCAGGCGGGTCGGGACGTTGCCGCGCAGATCGACCACGTTGAGATCCGGCCGCAGGAATTCCACCTGCCTTGCACGCCGCACGCTGCAGGTGCCCACCCGCGCCCCTGCGGGCAGCGCTTCAAGTCC